>CAUPHX010000098.1:0-9508 GCA_963511125.1 uncultured Deefgea sp.
GCAAGGCGCTGCCGTAGTTCGCTTACCTAAGGGTATTACTGCACGTGCAAACGTTCAGCCTGGTAATGCTAAAGTGGGCGACAAAGTGACTTTGGGTATTCGTCCTGAGCATATCGAATTGGCTGATGAAGATGTTGCTGGCTCGATTCCTGCCAAGATTGATTTGGTTGAACATTTGGGTGACATCGTTCTTGCCTATGTTGAAATCCCAGGCATCAACGAAATCATTTGCTTGAAATTGCCCGCCAACATGACCGGCTTGAAATTTGGTGACACAGTACGTATCGTGTTCCCAGAAAAACACTGCATGTTGTTTGATGCAGAAGGCTTGGCATTTAAACGCATTCGCTAATTCAGGTGCGCTAGAAAAAACCGCTCATAATGAGCGGTTTTTTTGTGCTTTAAAATCAATATTATTGAGCCGGGCTGGGTGATAGTCGATGAATGACTTCGATTTCGGCGATCAACTCATCACTAAGTTTAATCGCTGAACTTGCAATATTCTCATTGAGTTGCTCTAAACTGGTGGCCCCAATAATCGTACTGGCGACATACCAGCGGCTTTGCAGCCAAGCTAAAGCCATTTGAGTTGGGCTTATTTGCTTGCGTTCTGCAAGTGCACAAAAGGCTGCAACAGCGGGCGTCACTTGCGGTTTAAGATAGCGTTGCCCAAAATTGGAAAAGCGAGTCATTCGGCCATCTGCATTTGGATTTTGCAGATATTTTCCACTCAGTAAGCCAAAAGCGAGTGGGCTATAGGCTAATAAACTCACTTCTTCACGATGACAGGTTTCACTCAATCCATGGTCATAATTTCGGTTAATGAGATTGTAGACATTCTGAATAGTGCGAATACGCGGCAGATTGTGTTGCTCTGCGAGTTGAGTAAAAGCGGATACGCCCCAAGGCGTTTCGTTGGATACGCCAATATGGCGAACTTTACCCTGCTGTACTAGTTCGTTCAGCGCGGATAACTGCTCAAGAATTGTCGGTGTTTCGCTGTATTCTTGGCTGGGTTCATAATAGGTTTGGCCAAACATCGGCACATGCCGAGCTGGCCAATGCAGCTGGTATAAGTCGATATAGTCAGTATTCAATCGTTGCAAGCTGGCATCGCAAGCGGCAATGATCTGCCCTCGATTCAGTTGAGGACCGCCACGAATCCATTCCAAGCCACGATTGGGGCCAGAAGCTTTACTGGCCAGCACAATGCGCTCTCGTGCTTGCGATTTTAACCAGCTGCCGATAAAGGATTCAGTTAGACCTTGGCTCGACGCTTTGGCCGGCACAGGATACATCTCGGCGGTATCAATGAAATTAATCCCACATTCCATCGCACGGTTGAGTTGAGCATGAGCTTGCGCTTCCGTATTGTGCTCACCAAAAGTCATTGTGCCGAGGCACAAGCTAGATACTTTTAGTTCTGTACCAGCCAAAGTTCGATACTGCATTACTTACCGACCTTTGCAACTGGTGTCACGCGGTAACCTGCCGCGCGTAATTGTGCCAATAAACCATCCTTACCCGGCAGTTGTGCCGCGCCGATACCCGCAAACGAATCTCCTTTCTCAAAAGGTATTTTTAGGCGTTCAACGATGACGGAGTTACGTTGGCTGATCGTTTGTTGGCGCCATTTTTTGTACCAAGCGCGTTCTTTTTCAGGAATCGCGATGGTTTCAATTTGGAGTAGCTGTTTTACTTTATTTAGATCTTGTTGTTGGTACGCAGCGACAACTTTGGCGTAATGCTGTTCTAATTTAACCTCGTTTTGAATTAAGGCATTCAGAAGTGGAACTTGTTTTTCGCTCGGAATCGCTTGGTATGGCGCGATTTGCTGTGGGACGGTTTCAATAGCAAAATATTTGCGGCCATTTTCCATTGTGTACTTCAGTAGTCGGTCATCCATTGGAATGATGTCTTTTGCTGGACGAGGCGAAAGCAGCATCATGATGGCGGCCCATGGCTTGAGTTTTGCTGTAACGCCGACTGGATACCCACGTGCCTCTAACTGAGGAACGAGCTTGGTAAAATTTTCTTTACCAATTTTTTGTTCTAAGCTGGGTTTTTCATCCAGCATGGCTTGCGCCAATTCAACAACCGAATTGATGTCATTGTAAAATTCGGTGCCAATATATTTTGCTTCGCTAAGCGCTTGTAGCGTCGTAGGATTAAATTCGGTTAATTGCTTATTGGTCGCTGGGATGGTTGCAAACAACCAAGAGCTTGGCGTGTTTTCTTTTTCGATTTTCCACAAAAGTGCTTGGTCGTTTGGCGCTGCTAATACTGCCGGAGCGGTTGAAAAGCTGAGCGCGGCGAATGCGGCAAATACTGATGAGCTAATTCGAGCAAACATTAGAGCAAACCTAATAAAAATGAGCAGGTGCTCAGTATATCGTTGCCCTCGATATTGTGCTATTTCATCAGTGTTTTAATCGCTTCTAGATACTGCTCAGCATGATATTGGCCTTTTTTTGACTCGCGCAGGCTGATGTTCCATTGCGTGATTGTATTGTTCAGCTGGGATTCATCATCAATGACTTTGATCTTTTCAACTAATGTTTTGCCAAAAATACCCAGCAGAGTTTCTGAGCTATCGATCATCAGAACCTTTATTGCATTGAGGCGGATAGAATCTAAAACGGGTTTTTGACGCGAAGCTTGAACTTGAATTGGGTCTTGCACTTGAATGGCTTGCTCTAATTGCTGGTTCTGTTGCGAATGAATCAGCCCAAGTTCTTCTAGCTTAACAATCGCAGGAAATAACTCCATGCCCAAGATGAGGCTACTGAGTGCGCCGATTGTTTTTTCTCCATCAATTAAAATTAAAGTGCGTCTTAATTTCGCGCTTAAACCTAGTTGTCGAGAGACCACTTCTTGCTCGCCAGCGGAGGTTTTCCGATAGATCGATTTGAGCATGCTAGTGGGTATAGATTTCATGGTTATTCAATGTATAGGCTGCAGATCAATACATCGTAATGTGTTTATGTTTCATCCGTAAGAAGTAAATCTGAACGTAGATGTAATAAACCCGCTTTGCAGCGGGTGATTAAGGCAACCATCCTGGCGTGTTCTACTTGCCTACCAATTGGTCTCACGTTCGGGGCTGGCTGAAATCTGATGGATGCTCAAATCTGCGCCATTAAACTCTTCTTCGTCAGTTAATCGAATGCCGACGGTTTTTTTCAGCAGACCGTAGACGATATAGCCACCGACAAAGGCAATCGAAATCCCCATGAGTGTGCCGACGATTTGCGCTAGGATACTCACCCCACCCATCCCGCCAAAGGCCACGTTACCAAAGATCCCTGCGGCAATACCTCCCCATGCGCCGCAAATACCATGCAATGGCCACACGCCGAGGACATCGTCGATTTTCCATTTGTTTTGCGTAATCGTGAAGAAATAGACGAACATCCCGCCCGCTACGCCACCGACAATCAGTGCGCCAATCGGATGCATGATGTCTGAGCCTGCGCAGACGGCGACCAAACCTGCTAGCGGGCCGTTATGAATAAAACCAGGGTCATTCTTGCCCACGAAGGTGGCAACTAGCGTACCGCCAACCATAGCCATTAATGAATTCATCGCAACCAGACCAGAAATACCTTCGATTTTTTGCGCGCTCATCACGTTAAAGCCAAACCAGCCCACAATCAAAATCCATGCGCCTAGTGCTAAAAACGGAATGCTTGACGGTGGGTGTGCAACCACGCGGCCTTCTTTGGTGTAGCGGCCACGGCGCGCACCAAGATGGAGCACTGCGGCTAGCGCAATCCAACCCCCTACGGCGTGGACAACGACTGAGCCAGCAAAGTCGTGGAATGTCGCACCAAAGCTTGCTTTCATCCAATCTTGGATGCCGAAATTATTACTCCAGATCATCCCTTCGTAGAAAGGGTAAACCAGTCCAACCAAGATAAAAGTGGCGGCGGTTTGTGGATGAAACTTGGCGCGTTCAGCGATTCCCCCAGACACTATCGCAGGAATCGCGGCAGCAAACGTAACGAGGAAAAAGAACTTTACCATGCCATAACCACTCTCAACATTGAGCTCGCTGACAGGGGCGAGCATGCTCACGCCGTAGGCAATGCTGTAGCCGATAAAGAAATAGGCAAGGGTTGAAACGGCAAAGTCTGTGAGGATTTTTACTAGCGCATTGACCTGATTTTTTTTACGTACCGTGCCAAGTTCTAAAAAAGCAAAACCGGCATGCATCGCCAAAATCATGATCGCGCCCAACAGAATAAAAAGTACGTCGCTACTGTTCGCGCTCATCAACATCTCTCCAAAAAAGTGAGTAATTTTATTATGAACGCACTAAAAGCAAGCATTGTGCCAGAGTTACTATCTGTTTGTTTTTTAATGATAATTGTGGATTTTATTTGATTTTTGGTGCGAAGCATTCCGTAGTGGTGCATTAAAATAGATTTAAAAGGGTGCGCTGTGCGTTTATTTGGTGCGCTTTACTTCGCAATGCGGCGGGGGCGGAAGTAGGCAAGATTTGCGTAAAACGCCTCGTCTTGCACTGGCCACCAGTTTGGAATCCCTAGATAGGGGAGTGGGGGGAGTTGACGTGGGCGTTGCAGCCAGCCTTGATTAATCTGCTCAGCGATGATGTTGTCGAGGTAGTGGCGTTGCTCAGATAAATCCATGCTAAAAAAATCTGAATCGACCTGTACTGGCCAGCATTTACCGCTTAAGCCAATAAATGGAGAGAGCAAATTCTCAAATGTTGCGTGACCAAATACGAGTGCGTTGATTTCGTAGCCCCAGCTTTGAGCTTGAGTTACGAATAATTCATGCCATTCATGCTGAATCATTAATTCAAGTAAGGCTGGGTTGCTATACGGCAGAATAAAGCCGCATTCATCAAATAGCGTAGCCGCATCGCGTTGCGTGCAACGTGCCGCATTCGGATTGTTTTGCATTGCGTGGTAATGCAGTGCGTTTAGCGCCACTTTGCTTTTGGGGTAAGACTGCCAGACCATCGCATTAAAGGTGTCGTGCCAATTGAGTCGGGTCGCCACATTGCCGAGCTGATAAATTTCTAACTCGTAGTATTGAGTAATGCTGTCAGGATCAACAAAACGCACTGTAGCGCCGCCTTGCGTTTGGATTTGCTGCGTTACAGCAAGCCAATCTGCATGGTCGGGAGGGCGGTTAAAGCGGTTTAAAAAAGGCAGGATGGGCGCAAATGCGGGGGTATTACTGAAAAATTCGAGTGGCCAAGAGGTCATAACATTTCAATTTGTAAAAAAAGGCAGGGTTAATCCAACGAGAGTGTAACCCTGCCCGTACGACTTAGGCTAAAACTTTCAATGCCGCTTCGTAGTTTGGCTCGTCTTTGATTTCTGCAACCAATTCAGCGTGCAAAACTTGGTCATTTTCATCAAGTACCACTACGGCACGTGCTGCAACGCCAGCCAAAGGTGCGCTAGTGATTTCAACACCGTAATTGGCCAAGAATTCACGACCACGCATTGTCGATAGATTGATGACGTTTTCAATGCCTTCGGCGCCGCAGAAACGACCTTGTGCGAATGGCAAATCAGCAGAAATGCACACTACGACAGTGTTCGCGAGACCTGCAGCGACTTCGTTAAAGCGACGAACTGACGTGGCGCACGTAGGCGTGTCTACGCTTGGGAAAATATTCAATACTTTGCGTTTGCCAGCAAGGCTCGCCAAAGTCACATCAGATAAATCTTTAGCGACCAAGCTAAAAGCGGGCGCCGTGCTGCCAACGCTTGGGAAAGTACCGTTGATAGCAACTGGGTTGCCGCCGAGAGTAACTGCTGTCATGTATTTGCTCCAGTAAGTTATATTTTAAGTCTTGCATTGCAATACATGGGGCAGTTTAGATAAAACAAAAGGCCTTGCTGATACGAAATAAAAGGCCTTGCGGCCTTTGTGAATTTGTTATTCATTTTGCAGCTGATCGGGCGCTGCCTTATGAATAATCGGCGGAGCGAGTTTTTCCATTGCCGATTGGTAGCTGGGTTCTGAATTTAAATCACTGACCAGCTCGGAATACAACACCGTATCGTCGGTGTCGAGTACAAAGAGTGCGGTCGTCATTAATCCCGACAGCGGCACGTCGGTAATCATCACGCCGTAGTCTTTATGAAAGTCGCGGCCACGTAATGTCGACATGAGCTGAATCTTGCGAAAGCCTTCGCTATCGTTAATTCGGGATAGAGCATAAGGGGTATCGACTGAAACGGTCATAATAATAACGTTATCCAGCTCATACCCAAGTGATTCGAGTTTTTTGGCAATAGTCAGGCCAATCGCCGCATCGAGGCTTGGCACTACGGCGATGAGTTTGCGCTGCCCCCAAAATTTGGAAAGCGCCACGTCTTGTAATTGAAGATCAACCAGCATAAAACTATGCGCTGTTTCGCCTGCGCGGGGGAAACGGCCGCCAATACTGATGGGGGTGCTGTTGAGCATGACGGTAGACATACTGAATTCTCCTTAAAAACGAATCTTTTCAGTATGGCTGGAAAAGCTTGAAAAACAAGTTGGGCTTAATAGAACCAGTACAAGGAATAGCCGGTTGATTGAAGCTCGCCTAAATCAAGCTGCAAGAAAGCGCGGATTTCTTCGTTGGCCTCGATTGAGTTTTGAGCGCGCTCGTTTTGCACCATGTATTGTTTCGCGGTGAAAATCTTACGTACGATGACTTTTTCATTTTCATCGGTCAGTGTGACTTCTAACTTGGGCAATTCTTGCTCGAAGGGCGCTAAGTTGCGTAGCGTGGCATTCAGTTGAATGAGTTTGGGATTATTCGGAATAAAGGTAAGTTCTGAATATTCAGAGCGTAATAACTCTGCTTCACGCGGCAAAGGGAGTGCGCAATTTAACTGTTCACACAAGACGATTAATTTAGGGCGTAGGGCAGGGAACTCTTGGCTGAGTTGGTTGCGAAATACAAACACGAGCTGTGCGACTAGGGCGATGCTCGCGAACAAGCAGCCTAAAACCCATATCCAAGTCAAACGTGATTTGGGTTGGATAGGGGCAAATAAATCATCGTCGGTGAGAATCGGTTGATATTCTAAGTCGCTGTCGATTGCAATGCTTGGCCGATCGTGCTGATTGGCATCGTTGGGGCCGACGTGTGCTGGATTGTTGTCGAGCTGTGCTTCGGTTTTGCTCAGCGCAACGTCAAGCTCAAGCTCTTCCTTCGCGAGTTGCAGCAGTTTTTCATGATCACTTTTTTTGTTTTCATGGGGTTTTTCTTGAGGTATATCGTCGTGAGCTTTTATTTCTATTGCTTTAGGCTGTATACGTTCAGTAGTACTTGCTTTCTGCGCTACTGCAGTTTGAGGCTGTGAATGGTCTTGTGTTGGCGTAGCGGGGGCGAGGCTTGGGTTTGGCGTGATAACTTCGGGGGTGTCGATGACCAGTGATTGAATGAAGTCAGGCGCATGAAACACAAAAGCACAGCGACCACAGCGCACCTTGCCTTGGTGTGCGGCGAGCTGTGCGTCGGTAACACGAAAGGTGGTGCTGCAATTGGGGCAGCAAGTAATTTGGCTCATGCGTTTAATTCACTTCTTTATCAATCATGGCGATCCATTAAAATCCCTCTCGCTGTCACACGAGAGGGGGCGCATCATTTACGAACTGCTGATAAACACACCCAGCCTTCATGCTCGGCGGGGGCTGTAAAGTCAAACCACTCATTATAAATCGCGACGATTTCATGCGCTTGCTCAGCCAAAATACCCGACAACACCAAGCGGCCACCGCTGCGGCAACGGCTCGCCAACAACGGCGCGAGTGCTTTGAGCGGGTTGGTCAGAATATTGGCGACGACGACGTCGTAGGTTTTGCTTGGCGCTGAATCGGGCAAGTAAAACTGGCCAACGACGTTGATTTGTTCAGCATTTTGGGTACTGGCAATCATTGCTTGCGTATCAATGTCGACGCCATCGGTTTCGCCTGCGCCGAGTTTAAGGGCGGCAATCGCTAAAATTCCGCTACCGCAACCGTAGTCGAGCACATTCTCGCCGCTGGCGATATTTGAATCGAGCCATTGCAAGCATAAACGCGTTGTCGGGTGGCTGCCAGTACCAAATGCCAAGCCCGGATCAAGCTGAATGCTCACTGCCGCTGGGTCTGGGCATTCGTGCCACGTCGGTGTAATCCACAGGCGCGGTGAAATAGGAATTGGATCGAATTGTGATTGCGTCAAGCGCACCCAATCTTGATCGGCGACATTCACGATCACGTAGCTTGGCGCGGCCAATTTTAATGTGGCTGCCGCCGTGGCGACGATGGCATCGACATCCATATCGACATCAAACAGCGCCAATACGATGCTGTTATCCCACAATTGGTCGACAGGTTCACCTGGCTCACCAAAAATCGGTTTTTCATCCGCCGTATCGGCAGCGGCGTCTTCAATCGAAACTGAAAGCGCGCCCAAATCAAATAAAGCGTCCGAATACGCTTCTGCCTGTTTGGAGTCGGTTGTTAGGCGGAGTTCTTGCCAAGCCATGATGCTATTCCTGAATTCTGTAGGGGCGTATTTTGCCACGAACTACGCAAGTTCGACGAAAAGGTTTTTATCGGTAACGAATTTTTGTGGGTAATGTTGCTTCGTGGGAGCGGGCTTGCCCGCGAAAACGATCCTGTGGCGGTGCATTCGCGGGCAAGCCCGCTCCCACAATTGCGACTGTAAGTAGCGACTTAATCAGCTAGTTTCTTGTTCGTGGATAGCTTGTTTGGGCTTGCGGGATAGAATAAAAAACGGAGCCATTTGGCTCCGTTGGGATGATTATTGTGCTGCCGTTTTGGCGGCGATCAATTTGCGAATTTCAGGCATTTGGTGTTCGAGGTAATGAATACTCGTTTCACCTTTGATGAATTCCGCATCGACCAGCAATTGCTGATGCAATGGAATATTGGTCGAAATCCCTTGCACCACCATTTCGGACAGCGCGATGCGCATTTTGGCAATCGCTTGCTCACGGGTGTCGCCGTAAGTGATGATTTTGCCGATCATGCTGTCGTAATTAGGCGGTACAAAATAGCCTTGATACACGTGCGAATCCACGCGAACACCTGGGCCACCTGGCGTGTGGTACGTCGTGATGCGGCCTGGACTTGGGAAGAAGTTCAGCGGATCTTCGGCATTAATCCGGCACTCAATCGCATGGCCTTTGAGCTTCACATCATCTTGCGTGTATTGCAGCGGCAAGTTGGCAGCAACGCGAATTTGCTCTTGCACGATGTCGATACCCGTAATGAACTCAGTGACCGGATGCTCAACTTGCACCCGCGTGTTCATTTCGATAAAGAAAAACTCGCCATTTTCGAACAAGAATTCAAACGTACCTGCGCCACGGTAACCCATGCGGCGGCAAGCTTCGGCGCAAGATTCGCCAATGCGTTGGCGTTGCTCGTCGGTAAGGCCCGGTGCTGGCGCTTCTTCGAGTACTTTGTGGTGGCGACGTGGAGTTGAGAAATCGCGCTCGCCCAAATAAATCGCGTGGCC
>CAUPHX010000099.1:0-9496 GCA_963511125.1 uncultured Deefgea sp.
ATTCAATCGGCTTGCAGCTGCAACTCCCCGCACCGCTCGGACTGCGCGCCAAAATTGAACAACGCATACTACGAAAATTTTTGCGCGAATTTGCACAAACCCAAATCATCTAGCAGTTAATGCAGCACTATTCAAACTAACTTAATAAACATGTTGCATAATTGGCAATAGTTCGGCATAATTCGCCTCCTTCATCCGTGCCCCACTATTTAGCGCACGTTTATACGTAGCCCCATCATCGCCTCTAACCTTATTCCCGCGTGCTAGTTGATAAAGCGGTTGTTCCTGGTTGGCGTCGATGCTGCGCTGGTTTTACCAGCCTGACACCTTACAAGGACAACTTAAATGCCGCACACTACTGCGCCTGAATCAACTACGCCTAACGCTTTTGTAGAATTAGGTCTTGCATCTGAACTGACGGACATTTTGGCCGCTCAAGGCTTTTTTACTCCAACACCAATTCAAGCGGCATCGATCCCAGAATTGTTGGCTGGCAATGACGTAATGGCTTCAGCACAAACAGGTACTGGTAAAACAGCCGCCTTCTTGCTGCCTGCACTACATCGCCTCACTAAAGAAGCAAAACACACTGCCCGTGGTCCACGTATCCTCGTTTTGACACCGACTCGCGAACTCGCTGAGCAAGTTTCAAAAGTAGCGACTGATTTGTGCCGCAACATTCCACGCTGCAAAGTGGTAACTGTGGTCGGTGGCGTACCATACCCAGTACAGAATAAATTATTGTCACAACCGTATGAAGTTTTGGTGGCAACGCCAGGTCGCTTGACTGACTTGATGCGCAGTGGCCGTATCGACTTCAAACGTTTGGAAATGTTGGTTCTTGACGAAGCCGACCGTATGCTCGACATGGGTTTCATCGACGAAGTTGAAGCGATTGTGGATGCATTGCCAAAAGAGCGTCAAACCGCGCTGTTCTCTGCAACCTTGACTGAATCAGTGCAACGTTTCGCTGTACCGATGTTGAAAGCACCGAAATTGGTTGAAATGGCGGCTCAAGCCACGATGCAAGCGCAAATTGAACAATCAGTACATTACGCTGATGGTTACGAGCACAAACAAAAATTGACCGCCGCTTTCTTGAAGAAAAACGGCGACCAACAAGCCATCGTCTTCACGGCGACTAAAATCAGCGCTGATGAATTGGCTGAATGGTTGAAATTGGAAGGCTTCAAAGCGGCCGCAATGCACGGTGACTTAGCACAGCGCGATCGTCGCCGCACTTTAGATCGTTTGCGTAAATGCGATATCGATGTACTCGTTGCGACTGACGTTGCAGCGCGTGGTATTGACGTTGCCGGTATTACCTTAGTATTGAATTTTGACTTGCCACGCTTCTGCGAAGATTACATTCACCGTATTGGCCGTACTGGCCGTGCGGGTCGCACTGGTGAAGCCGTATCATTGGTGACTAAAAACGAATTCACTTTATTGACTCGTATTCGCCGTCAATACAACCTAGATTTCAGCACCCAAGTGATTGAAGGTTTGGAAGCGCGCTTCCAGCCAGGTCGTGCAGGTAGTGGCGGCGGTCATGATCGTGGTCGTCCAACTGGTGCACCACGCGGTCGTCCAGCTGGCAACGGTAGTGGCGGTGGTCGTAGCAGCAACTACGCAGGCAACCGTGATGGCGGCGGCTACCAAGGCAATCGTGATCGTGATGCAGGTCGTAGCGAAGGTGGTTACAACGGCGGTCGTAGCGAAGGCGTTCACCCACGTGGCGAAGCGGGTTACCAAGGTCATCATCGCCCAAGCGAATCTGCACCACGTGATGGCGGCTACCAAGGTCAACCTCGCGAACAACGCTCATTTGGCTCAGGCCAAACACGTGACCGTGATGGCGGCCGTTCAGGTGGCTACCAAGGTAACCAAGACAATCGCGGCGGTTACGCTGGCAATCGTGATGGTGGCCGTGAAGGTGGTTACCAAGGTAATCGCGACGGCGGCGCACCACGTACTGGTGGCTATGCAGGCAATCGTGATGGTGCAGCACCGCGCACTGGCGGCTACCAAGGTAACCGCGATGCAGCAGCACCGCGCACAGGTGGTTTCGGTGGCGGCAGCCGTGATGGTGGTGGCGCACCACGCACTGGCGGCTTCGGCGGCGATCGCGGTGGTGATGGTCAACGTCGCAGCAGCACAGGCGGCGGCTACCAAGGCAAGCCAACTCGCACCGGCGGTGGCGGCGGTCGTTTCGAATAATCACCCAGCGTGATTAGAAAATAATAAAGGCAGCCTCGGCTGCCTTTATTCATTACTAGGGTATTTGATTGAAAGCGTTAACTAGAAAAGCATTAACGCCAATACCCACTATATAGGTAGAGCGGATAGACCATGCCTTGCTCGCGCTCGGTTACAGGCATCAATAAAAACGCCCACCGATGACATGGGTGCAAACTCTTGGCACGGGGACGGACGTTCAGCGTAAATCCCACAAGAAACTTGCTGCCCCACCACCCCGATCAACGCAATACAACGAGGTTGGGCATAATCAGTACCACGCAGGCGCATCGTTTGTTGGGTTTCATAATCAGCGAGACTATCGGGCACCTTCCCGCCCTCGCTACTTATTTCGGAACGATCAAACGAAACTCGAAATGCAGCACAACAAGCACCGCAACTTAAACACTCATTTTTCATACGCAACTCAATCTCAACATGAAGTCCACAACCATACGCACACAAACGAGCGATGACATTCAGGTCATACTCGACATCCAAGCCGCCTGCTACCCAGTCGATTTTATCGAATCGGCAGCCACTTTGCAGCGTAAACAACAACTCGCCCCCAATACTTCATGGCTGATTGAAATCGAGGGTGTCGCAATGGGTTATTTATTTTGCCATCCTTGGCATAACGACACGCCACCGCCTCTCGGCAAGAAATTAGCCCAAATACCCGAAGCAGCGGATCGTTTTTACATTCATGACCTTGCAATTCTTCCTGCAGGCCGTGGCAAAAAACTCGCCGATCAATTGATTGAACATGCACTTAACTGGGCACGGCAGTCACAATTTAGCCAAGCCATGCTGGTGGCCGTACTGGGTGCAGATTTATTTTGGAGCAAACATCAATTCACCACCAAGCCAAGCGAAAAACTGAGTGGGTACGGCGAAAATGCGGTTTGTATGCAGCGGATACTTTTAGAAGACCCACTAAGAAGCTGACGCGCCCTTATTCATGCGGGGATCGCCAAGTCCAACGCAACCAAACTCGCCACTGCCGCAATACCTCAGGTGGCGCAGTATCAGGCCACAAGACTATCGCTAATTTTTGCCGCTCACTTTTCAAATGCAGCACCATCAGTATTTCGGTGACGACACTACTTGGCAACACTTGCATGACGTCGATTCGACCGTGATAATCATGAACTTCGACATCGCCCGACTCTTGCACTAAGAGTTGGCAAGCAGCTTCTTTACGCCGCCAATAAAAAACCAAAAAACCAAGCAGTATAGCAAGCAAAGCAATACTAAATAATGACTTTAGCAATATACATGCAAGCATGGATAGCAAAAAAATCAACAATAAAAAACCCCGCCGCCATAATGACACGGGGTTGATCGACAGTGGCGACGGCAACATTAGTCAAGCAACTGAATACTGCCGTTCACACTCACCGACAATTGACTCTCCCCCCCCTCCATCGGGGCAGGCGCAGCTGCAGCCTCCATCATGGCTGAGTCTTTCATCATCATTGCGCGCATTTGTGGCCGAGCACCGGACGTATTGACGTTCATATTCATCATCTTCCAGTTGCTAGCCGACATGCTTTTTTGAATCACCCCAGCTCGGCGCTTGAATTGGGCAATACCTTCTTCAATCAAACCTTCTTCAGCCTTGCTACGTGCCTCATCTGAAACCGCATAGCGCACATCAGCCAGTTGCATTGGACCTGAACCCGTTGATTTTTGTAACTCGCCAATCAATTTAGATATTGCAGCAAAATCTTTTGATGAAACGCGCAACTCACCCCGACTGCGCCAACCTTCCTGCTTATTTGTCTTTGTTGAGTACAAAGGATAAGTCGCAAAATGAGTGCCCCCCGATTGCACCGTTGGATATTGCTTGAGCTGCATTAGTCCACCCGCCAACGCTAAATTGATTTTTTCAGCCAGTCGTGAAGGATCGCTATCGCTAAACTCAACAAATAATGTTGCCAGAGCCAAATCATTCGGTACTTCACGCATCGCTTGCGCTTCAAAATTCACCACATTGCGAGGTGGCGTGGCGTCGGTAGCCCAAGCCGCACTCGGCAACAACGCCGCACTGCTCAACACAGTTAATTGCACTAAAAAATGACGCATTAGCAAACCCCTACCCTTTAATTATTTAACAACATCATCACCGATGCGAAATGTACGGCAAAGCGTAAATAGCTATTTTCAAAAACTCAGCACAGAATCAAGCAACTTATTAATGATAAGCATGGTCCGCAGAGGTGTTATGAATTTCATCCGACACGGCATCCATCACGCCCAAATGAATTTCTACATCAAACCAATCCCAAAACATTTTTAAATTTCTTTTTTGTGGCCATAGCGTGTCATCCGCCACCCACGAAGCCAGCTCCATCGCAAAAATCTTCTCTGCGATCTCATCAATATAGGCAATCGCATCTTCAGGCTCAGATGCTTCTGGCACCATGAGTACGGTACAATCAGAACGAATTTCATCCAAACTCAGGATAATCTCATTGCCCGGCAATTGATTAAGCCAATTTAAAAATTCAGCTTTTGGCCGAATAATTGCCGCAGAGCGATCAACAATAAACATACATAACTCCAAATAAATACAATTAAATCAAATAATTCACCAACATCAGAATCATTTTAGCTTTAAAATAAAGCCTTAAAATTAACTCAGTCGATTTATACCATCGACATATAAAAACATCATGTCGCAAGATTCATTTAATCACGACAACGCAAAGCGTAAATTTGTTCGCTGGCGCGCGGCAATTATACCTAAACACCATACCGAAGCGATTGAAGGCAAAATCATCGAGGCCAACTTCGACACCTTGATTATGCTATCAGCTACAGTATTCAAACCCGGTAGTGAAGCACGCTTTATGCTCGAAGTATTTGACTACGAAGGCGCGAGTAGCAATAAAAACACCCTTGATTTAAATGGAAAAATAATTGATAACGCACTCATTGGGCACATCAGTTTATTTCGCCATCAAATTCAATTGCAAACCCCGAATCACAGCCAATTACAGCTACTTAAAAAATTAACGACACGGCAAAAATAAATATCACACCATGACAATGGTGCGATATTTATTGGTTTATTTAACGGCGACGACGACGTGCCGTTGGTTTACCTGCCGGCTTAGGCGCTTCACCTGCACTACCATGGGCCGTTGTTTTCGCGCGCCCACCACTCGGCGTTCTAGCTCCACCACTGACCGCACCACGGGCTGCAGGCTTTTCGCCCTGACGTGAATTGCGATTCTGCGCGCCTCTAGCCGCCATCGGCTTGCTCGCTCGCTGCGGATCATTTGGATCAAGTACCAACACAAAATCGATTTTGCTGGTTTCTAAATCCACCCGCGCGACCTTCACCTTCACTCGATCCGTTAAGCGATAAACTTTACCGCTGTGCTCACCCTTGAGTTCACGGCGTTTCTCATCGTAATGGAAGTAATCCGTACCCAACTCCGACACATGCACCAAGCCTTCGACAAAGACTTTATCAAGCAACACAAACATCCCAAAGCCGGTCACTGCTGAAATTGAGCCTTCAAACTCTTCGCCCACTTTATCTTGCATAAAGTAGCATTTCAGCCAGTTTTGCACATCACGACTGGCTTCATCAGCGCGGCGCTCGGTCATTGAGCATTGCACGCCCAACGCTTCCCACTTGGTGGCTGGCTTGTATTTCTTACCAGCCAAAATCGCCTTGATAGCACGATGCACTAACAAATCAGGGTAACGACGAATCGGTGACGTAAAGTGCGCATAAGCTTCATAGCTCAAGCCAAAATGACCTGCATTATCTGGGCTATATACAGCTTGCGATAAACTGCGCAGCAACATCGTTTGTAATAGTGGCGCATCCAAACGATCTTTAAACGAATTTAAAAGCTTCGCATAATCGCCCGCCGCTGGATCTTCTTCACCGCCCAAAGACAAACCCACCGTCTTCAAGTATTCACGCAGATTTTTAAGCTTTTCTGGACTTGGGCCTTCATGCACGCGGTATAGCGCCTGATGCTCTTTTTTCAGCAAAATATCTGCTGCACACACATTGGCCGCCAACATGCATTCTTCGATCAATTTATGCGCGTCATTGCGCACCACTGGGACGATTTCGCTGATTTTGCCTTTGTCATCAAAACGCATTTCTGTTTCGGTCGTCTCGAAGTCAATCGCACCACGCTCAGCGCGCGCAGAGGCAAAAGCTTGGAACAAGCTATACAAGGTCTGCAAATCTTTAACATGGTGGGTATATTGCTGCGCCAATTCACCCGTCGGGTTTTGCAAGATATCCCATACCTTGGTATAGGTAAAACGCGCTTTGGACAACATCACCGCAGGATAAAATTTATAACCCTTGATCGCGCCTTTGGCGCTGACTTTCATATCGCAGACCATGCACAAGCGTTCAACGTCTGGATTGAGCGAACAAAGGCCATTCGAAATTTGTTCCGGCAACATTGGAATTACGCGCCGCGGGAAGTAAATCGAATTGCCACGCTCGATCGCGGTTAAATCCAAGGCATCATCGGGGCGAACGTAATGGCTCACATCAGCAATCGCAACGACCAAACGCCAGCCTTTACCGCTTTTCTCTGCATAAACAGCGTCATCAAAATCTTTTGCTGTTTCGCCATCAATCGTTACCAAAGGCATATCGCGCAAATCTACACGCTCGACGCCATTTTCTGGTTTCCAATCCGCTTTACGCACTTTTTTCGGCATTTTTTCTGCCAATTTTTGTGCTTCCGCCGAAAATTCATGCGGCAAATTGTGTTTTCTCAGCGCAATTTCGATTTCCATACCCGGATCATCGTAATTACCCAGCACTTCCGTCACGCGCGCCACCGGCGGCGAGTAACGCGACGGCTGCGCTAACATCTCAACCATCACCACTTGACCCGGCTTGGCAGTACCACAATCGCCAGCAGCCACCTGAATATCTCGACTAATCCGCTTGTCTTCTGCGGTCACAAAGAACACACCGCGCTCAGCGTGCAAACGACCGACCAGACGCAGATTCACATGCTGTAACACCTCAGCAATCGCCCCTTCAGGGCGGCCACGGCGATCAACACCGATACGGCGCGCCAACACCCGATCACCGTGCAGCACCTTATCCATTTCTTTCGGGCCAAGAAACAAGTCGGCACTACCATCATCGGGAATCACAAACCCAAACCCATCGGGATGACCTTGGATTCTTCCTGCAATTAAATCGACTTTTTCAGGCAAACACAGCGCGCCAATTCGATTAATTAATAATTGCCCTTCACGACCCATTGCTTGCAGACGACGCTCAAATGCGACATCTTCAAGTTCTAAAATGCCCAATTGTTGGGCTAAATCATGCGCCGTCATGGGCGCGCCGCTTTGCTCTAGCACCTGCAAAATAAATTCGCGCGATGGCAGCGGGTTTTCATAACGCTGTTGTTCACGTGCTAAATGAGGATCTTGCGCTCGCAAGCCTTTTAATTTTTTAACGCGAGTGGGTTTCTTCGCTGGGGATTTCTCATTTTGAAATTGATCCATCGGAACCGTTTTTTTCATATTTTTTATTGACACCATTTCTAGGTTTGAATATTATTGCGCCCTCGCATGAAAGGCGCTGCATCATTGTAGCGCAGTTAAAGAGCCCAGGTGGCGGAATTGGTAGACGCACTAGGTTCAGGTCCTAGCGCCCGCAAGGGTGTGGAAGTTCGAGTCTTCTCTTGGGCACCAAATTGACTCAGTCAGACATAAACCCCATACAACGTTAAGTTGCTGGGGTTTTTTGTTGCCAAAAAAATACCTAAGCCCAATTATTTCCGTAGAAAATTAAAATCGATTCATCTAGTCTGCCAATCCTGCCTCATTTAATCTCAAAACAAATAAAATACCAGTCAAATCAATTGATTCAGTCGTTGGCTTGATTAGAATTAGTTGCAAGTAAATTTTAACGTTCAAACCGTTTTCTTGGCAAACCATCCATGGCTCCAATTGCAGCGTTAAAGCACTGGTACAAAATTAAACCTGAATTGTTTAAAAAACGTGTTTATGACCACTCGAAACTGGACACATAACAAGATATATATTCGACTCTTGCTTGAGCTTGATAATAAATAGTCGATACTAAATATTACGTTGCTCAATCACAAGGCTGTTCATGGCAGATGAATTCTCTCAAGCGCACGTATTGATTGCGGATGATGCGCCCACAGTCAGGCAGTCACTGCGCATGACGCTGGCACAATGCGGGATTAATCGCGTTGATGCGGCAAGCAGCATTGGTGAAACACGCCGTCGTTTACGCAATACGCAATACGACGTGGTGCTGTGCGATTATCATTTCGGCGAAGGCATGAGTGGTCAAGAGCTGCTTGAAGAACTCCGCCAAAGTGGTGAATTACCGCTCTTCACCATTTGGATCATGATTACTGCCGAGGCTGCGTATGAAAAAGTCGTTGCAGTGGCGGAAATTGGCCCTGATGACTACTTGATCAAACCCTTTACCAGCGCCCTACTGACTCAGCGGCTGTCCTTAGCATGGAAACGCAAACGGTTTCTCAAGCCGATATACGACAAAATCAATGATGATGATATTAGTGGCGCCATTGCCGAAGCCAAAGCACTGATTCCAAAAGCGGACGGTTTTCGCGGCGACTTGATGCGTTTATTGAGTAGCCTATTACTTGAAGCTGGGCAGTATGAGCAGGCTCGAATGTTATTCGAAGAAATACTTACCCAGCGTATGATCCCCTGGGCCAAGCTAGGCATGGCCAAGGCGCTTATACGTCTAGGAAAAAAAAACCAAGCCGAAAGCGCGTTGCAAGCAGCCATTGTGGAGCACGCACAATATGTTGATGCCTACGAAGAGCTTGCTTCGATGTATATGGCAGATGGCCGCCTCGAGCAAGCGATGGCGGTATTTGAAAAATGCCTCGCGATGACGCCCAATAATGTCAGTCGACTGCAAAAAGCGGGCAATCTCGCCAATATGCTCGGTGATTCATCAAAAGCGAAATCGCTACTAGAACAAGCCGTTAAATGCGGTGGCAACTCTGCGTCACTCAGTGCCGATACTGTTTTGCAATTGGCCCTCGCCGCGCGACGAGAGAATAACTCTTCAGACTCTGAAAAATACCTTCGACTCGTCAAAGAAATTGCTCGTAAAGACAATTCGATTAAAAATAAAATCATCGATTTGATTGCAACGGCGATTTATGAAGGCAAACCTCAACGACTCAACGAAATCGAGGTATATCTTAGCAACATTGAAATGACGCAAGAAATG
>CAUPHX010000100.1:0-9445 GCA_963511125.1 uncultured Deefgea sp.
CGTTGCTAAGTATAGGGAGGCATTAATGATTCCTCCCGTTAATCAGCGCAAGTGTTTGTAAAAACACATCGCCTTATACAAAAGTACAAAAACCGAAGGAGTAGTATATGAACCTCAACATTAGTGGTCATCATCTGGAAGTTACACCAGCGATTCGTGAATACGTTGCCAGTAAGGTAGAGCGTACCACCCGTCACTTTGATAATGTGATTGATGTCGCGGTCATTTTGTCAGTCGACAAGCTGGAACATAAGGCCGAGGCGACGATTCATGTCGTTGGCAAAGATCTTCATGTTGAGTCAGTTGAGGCGGATATGTACGCAGCAATTGATAGTCTCGTTGATAAACTCGATCGTCAGATTATTAAATATAAAGAGAAACAATCTGGACATCGCAATGAAGCGATCAAGCACCAAGCTGTGATCGAAGAATACTCCGTTGCGCAAGCAACACACCGGGAACGCCGCGAGTCGTTCCCGTTTTTGTTTCTCGGAGCGCGGGTTACAATGGCGGCTCCTTTAAGGACACAAGTTTGAACATGAGCCTGATTAGCAAAATTCTCCCCGTTGCCAATGTATTCCTTGATTTGGACGTGGGCAGCAAAAAACGCGTTTTTGAACATGTCGGTATTTTGTTTGAAAATAGCCATGGCATTGCGCGTAGCGTGATTTTTGATAGCTTGTTTGCTCGCGAAAAGCTAGGCTCTACAGGTTTGGGCCAAGGCGTGGCGATTCCGCATGGCAGGATCAAAGGTTTGAAAGAAGCTGTCGGCGCTTTTGTGCGCTTAAGTGAGCCGATTCAATTTGATGCGCCCGATAGTAAACCAGTTTCTTTAATTTTTGTGTTGTTAGTCCCCGCGAATGCAACTGATCTACATTTGCAAATTTTGTCTGAGTTAGCCCAGTTATTCTCAGATAAGCAATTACGTGAAGAACTCCTCGCTTTGCCTGATTCATCGGCGGTATGGGAGCGAATCTCCACGTGGGAACCCTACGCATCAGACTTTTAATTGAATTTCAGCCCTCAGCTTTTGCCTGAGGGTTTCTTATTTGGGGCGTCTTCATTGGCGCGGCTCAGTCCATTTTTAATACAGTCGTAATTAAATATTTCTTAATTGATCAACGTGAGCCAGCATGCCTCAAATCACCGCCCGACAACTCTTTATCGATAATGCCGAAAAACTACGCCTAACCTGGGTGGCTGGGCAGTCGGGCGCAAATAATTTGCTGTCGAACGACGCGGCTGAGCAAAAGCCGTCCTTGTCCTTGGTCGGCCATTTGAATTTTGTGCATCCTAATCGGATTCAAGTGCTGGGGATTGCCGAAGTCGCCTATCTGAATGGACTATCTACCGAGGTTCAGCATTCCAGTCTAAATCAACTCTTTGCCAGTGAGATGTCGGCGATGATCGTCGCCAATGGGCAAGTTGTGCCTGATTCACTGCGTGAAGCGGCAGAACGTCATCATGTTCCCTTATTGACTAGTCCTGAGCAGTCTCCATATCTTATGGAGGTATTGCGATACTACCTAAGTAAAGCATTGGCTGTGTCAACACACCTGCATGGGGTATTTTTGGATGTACTCGAAGTTGGCGTTTTGCTAACCGGTGAGTCCTCAATGGGTAAGTCTGAATTGGCACTGGAGTTGATTTCACGCGGCCATGGTTTGGTCGCAGATGATGTGGTGGAAGTCTATCGCACCAATCCAGAAACGCTGGAAGGGCGCTGCCCACCGATGCTGCGCGACTTTTTGGAAGTGCGCGGGATTGGTGTATTGAATATCCGAACCATTTTTGGTGAAACGGCGGTACGTCCGCGAAAAACCCTTAAATTAATTGTGCATTTAGCCAAGGCTGGCGGTGATATGGTAGCACCAGTGGATCGTTTACAAATGCAAGCGGCTACGCAGTCAATTTTGGATGTCCCAGTGCGTAAATTGGTGATTCCGGTTGCCGCAGGTCGCAATCTCTCCGTGCTCGTTGAATCAGCGGTGCGAAACTACATCTTGCAGCTGCGTGGTATCGATTCCACGCGTGAGTTTATCGAGCGCCATCAAAAATTCATGGAAATGGGTGAGTAATGCATCGCAATCAGCAATTGGTGTTGTTATCGGGGCTTTCTGGTGCAGGGAAAAGCGTAGCCTTAAGAGCGCTCGAGGATTTGGGTTTTTATTGCCTTGATAATTTACCCGCGCCATTATTGCCGCAAGCCGTGTCGATGCTGGATCGTGATGGTTATCCTAAAGTGGCGATTGGTATCGATGCGCGCAGTGCGCACAATCTAGCCACCTTTCCCGACCATTTAGCGGCGCTAATGGACTTGGGTTTGGATGTGCGCATGATTTACCTTGAGGCCAATAATGAGGTCTTGGTAAAACGCTATTCAGAAAGCCGCCGCAGCCATCCTTTATCCAAAGGTGAATTGACCGTGACGGAGTCGGTGGCTTTAGAGCGTGAAATGCTTGAATCTATTCGCGAGATGTCGCATGCGATGGATACATCGGGTTTGTCGGCGGCGCAGTTGCGGGTTTGGGTGCGTGATTTTATTGATTCTGACCGCGCTAAGTTGACTTTGATTTTCGAATCGTTTGGTTTTAAACACGGCTTGCCGCTTGATGCAGATTTTGTGTTTGATGCGCGTTGTTTGCCGAATCCTTATTACGATCCTGCATTGCGTCCGCTCACCGGTATGGATCAGCCGGTGGCAGATTTCTTGATGCGGCAGCCGACCGTTGGTAGCTATTTCACGCATATTTTAGGTTTTTTAGAACGCTGGTTGCCGGAGTTCGAACGCGATCAGCGCTGTTATGTGACGGTGGCCATTGGTTGCACGGGTGGGCAGCATCGTTCAGTTTATTTGGCCGAAGAGTTGCGCCGCCATTTTTCGCGCAATCGGCAGGTGCTGGTGCGCCACCGCGAACAGCATCACCGTGCCTAACATTGCTTGGCGGCAATGGCTGCAAATGATGCAGCCCGGTGATTACCTGATGTTGTTCTGTTGCATTGTGCTGTGGGCGGTCATTACGCCCTTGTGTTGGTCGCAAGGCAGCGCTACGCGCGTCAAAGTATTTCAAGATGGGCAATTGTTCGCCGAGCTTGATTTAGCGGCGGCACGGACTTTAGCGATTGCTGGTCCACTGGGCGATACCGTCGTTGAAGTCGCAGCGGGTCGCGTTCGGATTGTGAGAGATCCAAGTCCTCGTCAGTATTGCGTACGCGCCGGTTGGCTCACCCAAGCAGGGCAAAGCGCCATTTGCCTCCCCAATCGCACCAGTATTCAACTCATTGGCAATCAGCCTCTTGCGTATGACAGTCTCACCTATTAAGCGCACTTTTAAAGTCACTGCCGAGGATGAATGGATCGCGCGCTTGGCCGCCTGTGCCATCGCTTTGGCGGTGGTTGAGGCCGCCATTCCCTCGCCGATTCCCGGCTTTAAACCGGGCCTCGCCAATATTGTTACCTTGGTCGCGCTACAACGTATCGGCTGGACTGCCGCGGTTTGGGTTTCTTTGCTGCGCATACTGGGGGCGGGGCTGGTTTTGGGCGGTTTTCTCTCCCCCGGATTTGTGATGAGTTTGGGTGGGGGCGTTGTGTGTTTGCTGGTGCTGGGCTTGGCGCAATATTTGCCACGCCGCTGGTTTGGCTTGGTTTCGCTATCCATGCTATCTGCACTCGGGCATTTAGCTGGCCAACTCATCATCGCAAGACTCTGGTTGATTCCGCATAACGGCATTGTGGTGTTGATTCCTGTGTTGGCGGCGATGTCGATTGCCTTTGGCTTAATCAATGGGCTGATTGCGACACGTTTAATGCGAGAAGCTGAACCTCTCGCCCCTTCAGACAGTCAGAACTGAACTTCGCTCACAAGCTGATTTTTTAGGATTTAAAAAATGAAAACAATTACGCTGGCTTTTACTGGCGCATCCGGTTTGCCTTACGGCTTGCGTACTTTGGAATGCTTGCTGGCGGCGGGTTGCAAGGTGCGTTTGGTGTATACGCAAGTCGCGCAAATTGTTGCTAAGCAAGAGCTGGATTTAACGTGGCCGAGCCGTGCGGCGGATTTGGCTGAATTGTTGCGGGCGCAATATGGCGTGAGCGATGCCGAGCAATTGCAGGTGTACGGGCAAAATGAATGGTTCGCGCCGATGGCGTCGGGCAGTAATCCGGGGGATGGCATGATTGTGGTGCCGTGTACGATGGGCGCTTTGTCGGCGATTGCCAATGGCGCGTCGGATAATCTGCTCGAACGCGCTGCCGATGTGATGATCAAAGAGCGAAAAACGCTGATTTTGGTGCCGCGTGAAACGCCGTTTTCAGCGATTCATTTGGAACATATGCTCAAACTCTCTCGCCTTGGCGTCGTCATTTTACCGCCGAATCCCGGCTTTTATCATCACCCCAAGACCATCGAAGATTTAGTCGATTTCGTCGTTGCGCGGATTTTAGATCAAATCAATGTGCCGCATCAGCTAATGCAGCGTTGGGGTGAATAGGGGTATTTAACGCTAGGCATTTTCTTATAACGTCTAGCCTGATATACCCTGTGTTAAGGCGCGCTTGCTGATGCGTTGGAAGAATGCATACAAGGCAATCGCTGCAAAGGTCAGCGCAATGACCAGTGCCAACCAATATCCAGCCGGCCCGTGAGGGCTAAACGGCCCCACGCCAAAGGTCAGTGCATAGCCCAGAGGAATCCCGATCACCCAAAACGCGGTGAGATGAATCGCCAGCGGCATGCGCGTTGATTTATAGCCGCGCAATGCGCCAGCGACGACTATTTGCGTGGCATCCGAAAATTGAAAAATCCCCGCCAACAGTAAGAGCTGCGCAGAAAGCAGAATCACCGCAGGATCGGCGGTGTACCACGTTGCAATCGTGTGCCGGAACAAAATAATCAGACTGCCGGAAACAACGGCGAGGATAAAGCCGAGGTAAATCCCAGTTTGGCCGATAAATCTCGCTTGCGGGTAATTGCCCGCGCCAATTGCTTGACCCACGCGGACGGTGAGGGCAGTACTGATGGCGAGCGGAATCATAAAGGTCAGCGAAGCAAAATTAAGTGCAATTTGATGCGATGCGACGGTGGTGGTGCCGAGCTTGGCGATAATCAGCGCAATCAAGCTGAACGCGCTGGCTTCAACAAAAAACATAATCCCAATGGGTATTGCCAGCTTGGCCAATTGCTTTTGAGTGTGCAGGTCAATACCCTGCAATGCTCTAAATGGATGCGTTTCGCGATAAATCGGTGACAGCCAAATCCAGATAATCCACAGCACCGCGCTAAACCACATGCACATCGCCGTTGCCCATGCGCAACCTACAGCGCCCAGCGCTGGAAATCCCCAAACACCGTAAATCAGTACATAGTTTGCCGGAATATTGAGCAGCAGCGCCAAGATCGAAATGATCATCATCGGCTTGGTTTGATTGAGGCTCGAACTGTAGCCATACAGCACACGGGCAATCGCTACCGCTGGAAAGCCCCAAGAAATCACCGCCAAAAATTCGCTGCCTTTTGCTGCCACATCGGGCGCAAGGCCAATATGGCCGAAAATCGGCACTAATAAATGCGCAATTAACATCATCGCTGCGGCAATCAGCAAGCTTTGGTATAAAGCTTGCTGGGTCAGCGCAGGGATTTCATCGAACGCTTTGGCGCCTACTTTTTGCGATGCCATCGGGCTGATCGCAATCAATAGGCCAAACATTGTCACAATCATCACGCTCCAAATCGACGTACCGACTGACACCGCAGCCAAATCACCAGCTGACAAATGCCCTGCCATCACCGCGTCGACAAAACCGGTTCCTGTTTGTGCGAGTTGGCCGACCATAATCGGCCACGCTAAAATCCAAGTGGCTTTGGCATCGGTCAAACGGGGCATAGTTTTCCTTTAGGAATAGGGCGTGCCGGTTCAAAAGTGGCCAGTAATTCGGGAAAACGGCGCTGAAACATCAATGCTTCTTCGCAATTCAAACCGAGCACCAAGAGGCTGCCATCGGGCAAATTAGACGTTGCTAAGCTCAGGCTGTTCGCCGTCGCAAAAGCACGCAATAAAGATTGTGGGCCGGTATGTGGCGCAGCGCGAAGCTGCAAAGCATTATGCTCGCGATACGTATCAAAATTAAGTCGTTTGTTTTTAATCACGGCGGGTGCATTGCGTGTTGATTTTTGGATGGGTTTTAGGTCAAGTTCTAAACAATCGTACATGGCAAGCTCCTGAGAAACTCGCCGGTGATTGATTTTTGTTGTTTCAATCACCGACGCTTTAGCGGAATTTCGATGGCGCCCCGCAAGTTGTCGATTAATTGGCGCAATATTCAGCAAGACGAAAGTTCCCACGCTTGTGTTGCCGCGCCTCGCCGTACGACGTGTACTGGCTTTGCGCGCGTCTTGCGTGAAAACTATCGTTTCGAAACTTAGAAAACAAAAAACCCACGTGCAGTGGGTTCGCACGCTTTAGCAACATTTATAAAGCGCCCTGCAAGCTGGGTTTCAAATCGGCGCTGAAAACCATTGTGCGCTGGGCATGATGAAATCGTCAAGTACGGGCTTGACCTTATCGGTCTTTGCTATCGATCAACACGGTGACGGGGCCATCGTTGATGAGTGATACTTGCATGTCCGCACCAAACTGGCCTGTTGGTACGGTTTTATTGAGTTTTAGGCTTAATTGCCGGACAAATTCATCAAACAAGGGTTGGCTAATTGCCCCAGGTGCTGCATCACCCCAGCTCGGCCGATTGCCTTTTTTTACTTGGGCAAAAAGAGTGAATTGGCTGACCGCCAAAGCGTCTCCGCCGACATCGAGCAGCGATAAGTTCATTACGCCAGCCTCATCGTTAAATAGCCTGAGATTCGCGATTTTATTCACCAGCCAAACAATGTCAGTCGCCTGATCGTCGTGCCCTACGCCAACCAGCAGCAGCAAACCTGAGCCAATTTGGCCTACAGTTTGCTGTGCGATATCTACTTGGGCTTGTTGGACTTTTTGAATTAGTACCCGCACGTCGAGTTACCTTACTTAAAAATATAATTCTGCTGAGAATACCGTAAACCTCGGTTTGAAATGCTGTTTTACTGCAAAATCAAAGTGATAAATCATGTTGTCAGTTAAAAAAACAGTCAGAATCCGTGTTTCTTGCTAGTCAGGCATACAGAATTTCACTAATATCTATGTTCTAAATTTAATTAAAGTTGTCGCTAAAGGAAGTAATCATGAAACGGGTTGGTTTAGTCGGTTGGCGCGGTATGGTGGGTTCGGTTCTGATGCAACGGATGCAAGAAGAAAAGGATTTCGATGTCATCGATCCTGTGTTCTTCACAACGTCGCAAGCAGGCCAAGCAGCACCGAACTATGGCAATAATGTCAGTAAAGATGCGGGCACTTTGCAAGACGCTAACGACATCGCGCAATTGTCAGCCATGGACGTGATTATTTCTTGCCAAGGCGGCGATTACACGACTGAAGTGTTCCCAAAACTGCGCGCGGCAGGTTGGGAGGGCTACTGGATCGACGCCGCTTCTACATTGCGGATGGAAAACGATGCGGTCATTATTCTTGATCCAGTCAACGATGATGTGATCCAAGGCGCTTTAGCCAAAGGCGTAAAAAACTACATCGGCGGCAATTGCACTAACTCGATCATGTTGATGGGGATGGGCGGTTTGTTTAAAGCGGGTCTGGTTGACTGGGTTTCGTCAATGACTTACCAAGCAGCTTCTGGCGGCGGCGCGAACCACATGCGCGAATTACTGAAGGGCATGGGCGTGGTTTACAACGCTGTGGCTGATGAACTCGCTACACCTGCGTCAGCGATTTTAGAAATCGACAAAAAAGTCGCGCATACGATTTCCAACGACGTACCGACTGAATTCTTCGGTGCGCCACTCGCTGGCGGCTTGATCCCTTGGATCGACAAACAGCTTGATAACGGCCAATCGAAAGAAGAATGGAAAGGCCAAGCTGAAGTGAACAAAATCCTCGGCACCGATGCCACGATTCCAGTGGATGGCTTGTGCGTCCGTATCGGCGCGATGCGTTGCCACAGCTTGGCATTGACGATCAAGCTGAAAAAAGACCTGCCACTCGCTGAAATCGAATCCATCATCAAATCGGGTAACGACTGGGTGAAATGGGTGCCGAACGATCGTGAAGTGACGGTGAAAGAGCTAATTCCAGCGCAAATTACTGGCAAGCTTGATATCGGCGTGGGTCGTGTACGCAAATTGAATATGGGCCCAGAATACATCAGCGCGTTTGTCATTGGTGATCAATTGCTGTGGGGCGCTGCTGAACCACTACGTCGCATGTTGCGGATTTTGCTTGCGAAGTAATTGTATTTGGGTAAAAGACGGGGTGAGTTCACCCCGTTTCTTTTCGTCTATTTAATGTTTATAAGGCTGTTATCGGCCATAAGCGGCCAGTTTTACTCCACAATGTGCACCTCTGAGGTTAGATTGTTAGTCTTCACTGCATTAGAAGTTAATTGCAATCACGAAATTAGAACCAATTGACTTATTAGTAGCTATTTTTAAATCTTAGGCTGTTAGAGGACTTATATGAACAAGCTAATAATAAATTTAATCGCCATGGTGTTGTCCATATCGATATCATCTGTTGCTGTAGCTGCAATAGACGCAAACGCTGAATCAACACCAAACAATCCTAGCGCTGCAATGAATATTTCTTCTCGGGAAGCAAAGATTCGTACTGAATTATTTGAATCCATTTCAAAACGAAATGAATTTAATTTAATTAACGGTCGGTGGGGCGGTGAGTATAATAACGACCAGCTTGCGCTCAAAGAGCAAGATGGAAGAACAGTACTTCTATTGGGCTTAAAGTTAACCAGCCCAGAGGGGGATTTACAACTTGACCAAATGTCTATGGGTCCCTTTGTTCAGTTGTCACCATTATGGTTGTCAGCAGTAATTCAAAGTTTGAAATTAGATAAAAATCAATCTGAAATAGCTAATAAGCTTGAGCGTGCAAGAAATTCAAAAACCCTTGATACCATGCTACTACTGTTCGATAAAGTTAGTAACAATGTCAAATTTCTAAAAGTTCGTGTCCCTGAGTGACTATTTTTAAATATAGCTGCCCGGTGAAATTTGAATTGACTACTTATCAAACTCCATAACGTGCAATTTTTCTTAGTTAATTGATCTTTATATAATATTCAAGAACTTTCGCTTTCGGCCAAAAGCCGTCGTCGGCGATCGGCTACTTTCGAATAGGCTGAGTGGAACTAATATGAGCAATCAAATCGATACACAGATGCGCGACAGACATGGAAACCCAGTCACTATCCAATCCTATCAACTTAAGCCATCAGACCGTTGCTTTGTAAGCAATGTAATCGTGAGGTTTTGGGTGTTTGGTGCGTTCTTTACTCGCTTTGGGATTAAAATTGATCAACGATTTACTGATCTCAGTCAGCGCA
>CAUPHX010000101.1:0-9423 GCA_963511125.1 uncultured Deefgea sp.
ATGCATGACTGGATTTTTATTCGGACGGTGATTTGGATTCAATATTGAGTAAGCGAGTTTGCCCACGGCAGAGTTGGTGCAGTTGATCGAGCACCATAGGATAGTCACGGGCTTGAATCGACAGGCTGAGAATCACTTCGTGCTCGGTAAATTCAAGATTGACAATCTCGCCGCCGTGCTGCTGCAAATAATGCCGCACTTTGTGTTCATCGGCAAACGGCACTGCAATTTGGCATTGCTCATAATAAATTTGCTCAATATATTCAGCAGCAAGTAGGGGGCTGGCAATCGCAGAGGTATACGCGCGAGTGAGTCCGCCCGCGCCCAGTTTGATGCCGCCAAAATAGCGAATCACCACCGCCAACACGCCATCAAGATGTTTGTGTTGTAAGACTTGCATCATCGGCCGACCTGCTGTTCCGGATGGTTCACCATCGTCCGACATGCCCGATTCGCCGCCAGCCAGTAGTGCCCAGCAAACATGACGCGCTTCTGGATGCTGTTGTTTGAATTCTTGAACCAAGATCGTGGCCGCCGCACGATTGCTCACGGGGATGACATGACCGATAAAACGGCTTTTTTTGATGATGATTTCCGCAGCAACTGCAGTGGCTAAAGTGGTGCTCATGGGGCTATTTTACGCCGTTGCGTCGCCTTGTGCTGATACCAAACGTAAATCAAACGATGGCCTTTTTTCGGCTGCAGTCGCTGCAAGCTTGGTGTAGTCTTGGCAGAATGTTTAAAATTTGGGGGGTGGTTTCATGATCAAAAGCATTATTTCCGATATGGACGGCGTGATTTACCGTGGCAAGCAGTTGATTCCAGGTGCCAATGAGTTTGTGCAAAAACTCCTCGCAGACAAAATCCCATTTTTGTTTTTGACCAATAATGCCGAGCAAACGCCGCTGGATTTAAAGCTAAAAGTCGAAAGCTTGGGTATTCATGGTTTAAGTGAAGACAATTTCATCACCAGCGCCATGGCGACGGCGATGTTTTTACGCCAACAAAAAGAGCGCGCCAAAGTGTATGTGATTGGCGGCGGTGGTTTGATTAATGAATTGTACAACGTTGGTTTTTCGATTTCGGAATCCAATCCAGACTATGTCGTGGTCGCTAAATCAACGACGTTTAGTTTTGAACAGTTAAAAAAAGCCGTGCGCTTTATTGATCAAGGTGCGAAATTTATCGGCACCAATCCCGATATGATCGATCCGGTAGAAGGCGGCAATGAGCCGGCAGCGGGCACCATCCTCGCGGCGATTTCAGCGGCGACGGGTAAAAAACCGTATATCGTTGGCAAACCGAATGCGCTGATGATGATGCTCGCTAGCCGCAAGTTGGGCGTGCATCCCGAAGAATGCGTGATGGTTGGCGACCGAATGGATACCGATATTGTCGGCGGGATGGAAGCAGGGATGAAAACCGCGCTGGTGCTGTCGGGGGTTTCAACCTTGGCGACGCTCGACGAGTTTCCGTATCGTCCCGATTATGTGTTTAACCATGTGGGTGAGATTGAGTTTAGCCAGCTCTAAACTGGGGATTAATCGCGGTTCGGTTCACTCGAAGTCTCTGGTGCAATCAGGGGAAGCTTGATTGTAAATAGGGTGTATTGGATTGCAACGCTTTCTAGTAAAAGCTCCCCGCCCAATACCCCTGTAATGAGGTTGTAGGTGATATAAAGACCCAAACCACTGCCGCCTTGGCCCAGTTTGGTGGTGTAAAACGGATCAAACACACGGCGCTGTAATTCGCTCGGAATCCCACAGCCATTGTCTTCATAAATCAGAGTGACTTTATTTTGTTCATCATGACGGGCGCAGAGCCGCATTTTGCCGTCTTTTATATGCTCAAAGCCATGCAGTAATGAGTTGTTGATTAAATTGGCAATCACTTGCTCAAATGCCCCGGGAAAACTATCCATCATGATGCCGGTGGGGATATCGATGTGCAGCTGGTGCTGCGTGTGACGCATTTGGCTGCGCAGCATATTAACAACGTCTTCTACTGTTTCCAGTAAATCAAAACTACGACGCCGCGCGCTCGTCGTATCGACGGCGACTTGTTTAAAGTCGCTGACTAGTTCGCAGGCACGATACAAATTGCGTTCTATCAATTGGCTTGCGCTCACGCAGGTGGCGACATAATGATCTAATACAGATTTTTTCAGTGTGTTGTTTTGTCGATGAGAGGCCAATTCTTTACTTTCTGCGCTGAGTGTCGTACTGCAGGTCAGTGCCGCGCCAAGGGGAGTATTGAGTTCATGCGCGATACCGGCGACCAAGCCACCTAGCGCCGCGAGTTTTTCCGATTGCACCAGTTTATTCATCGCCAGATGGAGTTCTTGATTACTTTGCGCGAGCGCTTGAGTGCGCTCCAAAACGCGGGCTTCTAATGCATCGTTGGCGTCGAGCAGTTTTGCATTGAGCATATGAATTTCATTTTGGAACGCGTGTCGTTCGTGATTGGCCAGTGCGCGGCTGGCAATATCGGTGATTTGACGGGCATGTTGAATGTCATCGGGCAGCCAATTGCGTTGAGCGCCAATGTGCTCAAACATCATAATATGGCGGCCAAAATCACTTTGGATGGGGAAGGCCAATACCGATTGAATTTCGCGTGGCTGTAAATAATGCTCGGCCAAATCCCATGCGTCATGGTGATGTAGGGCATCGTGCGCAATCAAAGATTTGTGTTGGGTGAGCCAATTAAAAAAAATCGGCATTTGAGTTTGCTGCAGCGGGTTTTCAAGCTGCGTTGTGCCACTGGCTTGGTCATACATACAAATACATGATAATTGCTGGTTTTTTTGATCAACTTGCCAAAATCCAACTCGCGCGACCTCGAGAATCTGGCTGGCGGCTCGGCAGATAATGATGGGAAAGTTCGTTAACTCGCCTTCTTCGATGGCGGGGTGGTTGGCTAGATCGATAATCAAATTACTGACGCTGCTGCGTAGACCGGTTTGCTGTTCGAGTTCTTTGCGCTGTTCAGGCAGGCTGCTGGCGGTCAATTTTTGTTGAAAATCAAAACCCGCTTTCAACTCAGCCAATGCCAATGGCAAATTGAACATCTTCTCGGCGTAGTTCGCTGCCGAAATATGCTGGCGCATCAAAATATGTGAAAAGTCATTCTGAATCGAAATATCTTGTCCGTGATGAAGCGCTTCAAGCGCTTTAAGCCATTCTTGCCGTAGCGCGAAAATCTCAGCCATCGCGTTATAAATGCTGGCCTCTCCCCAGCGATAATTAACCTTGTTGGCAAAAACCAATGCTTGTTCAAGTTGCTCCATCGCTTGATCCAGTTCGCCTTGTTGGATCGATATTTCGGCCAAGCGGAAATAAGATTCGGCGGTGTAATCATGGTATCGGTGCTGCAGGCAGACTGCCAATGCGTGATAGAGCGCTTTGGCCGCCTCGGCGCTGCGGTGGCATTTTTGTAAATTGACGCCTAAATTGATTTGGATTTTTGCTTCTAAGTAGGGGTCATTGACCTCAAAAATCCGATCTGCGGCGGCTTGATGAAAAACGACGGCGGTTTCTGAATTACCCAGTGCGTCATAAATTTGCCCTAAGCCGACTTTGGCGAGCATCCAAATGGTGGGTTCGGAATGGCTTAGTTCAGCCAGCTCAATACAGCGCAGCCAGTTTTGTAAGGCGGTACGATAGTCACCCACGCTGTAATGCGAGCGCGCAATTTGCTCATTAATACGCGCTTGCAGTGGGAAATTGTGAATGGCTTGGGCTTGCTGAATGGCTTCATACAATAGATTGCGCGCCTCAAGCGCTTTGCCTTCGTGATCCATGATTTTGCCGTAGAGTTCGGCGGCATAGATTTGGCTGAGTGGATCACGTTGCTCACGAGCCTGAGCAATTAAAATCTCACATTTTGCGCGCGCTTGCATGGGCGCTTGATGCCAGCTCTGTGCAATACGCGCAATTTCGGTAGAAAAGAATTCAGGATCGATCAATTCGGGCATGGTGAGTTACCAAATCAGCATATTTTAGATTGGCACAATTTGTAAAAATTACAGATTTTTAGCGGCTAAAAATGAGGAAAGGTGACCGATTTGGCGCCAACGACACATTGGAATGGCAAAACGTGGCCAGTGAAGGCTGAGTATGAAAAGGGCAATTACGCGCCTTTCCATACTCATTGCCGGCAGGCTTTAAGCTTTATGGCGCGACGATTGCATATTGCCGGGCTTGAGGCGGCGCAGTGCTTGGCCGTCAGCGTTGAAAACATGAAACGCATTCGGTGGCGCACTGACTGTAATCGGGGTGCCGAGTTTGACTTCACGCTCGCCATCACCGCGCACGACAATATCGCTGCCATTATTGAGTGTGAGGTACAAGTAATTGGCTTCGCCCAAATGCTCAACCAGATTAACGGTTCCGCTTAGGGGTATACCGCTGTTGCTCTCTTCAAGTAAGTGCTCTGAGCGAATACCTACGGTGACGTTGTCGCCGACTTTGGCCGTCTCGTTGGCGACCAAGGCTTGCACTAAAGTGCCTCCTGATAAGGTAATCGACAAACCTTCGGCCAAAACTTCTTGCACCACGCCTTTAATTAAATTCATTTTTGGCGAGCCAATAAAACCAGCAACAAATAAATTGGCGGGTTGTTGGTAGAGTTCGAGTGGCGTTCCCGCTTGCTGAATATGGCCGCCTTCCATCACGACGATTTTGTCGCCGAGTGTCATGGCTTCGATCTGATCGTGCGTGACGTAAATCATTGTCGCGTTCAAATCGCGATGCAATTTGGCGATTTCGAGGCGGGTTTGTACGCGCAATGCGGCATCGAGATTGGATAATGGCTCGTCAAACAAGAACAATTTCGGTTCACGCACAATCGCGCGACCAATCGCGACGCGCTGGCGTTGACCACCCGAAAGTTCACGCGGTAGACGTTCGAGCAAATGGTCAATCTTCAAAATCTTGGCGGCATTTTTAATCCGAACGTCGATTTGTTGTTTATTCTCGCCAGCGATTTTTAAGCCAAACGCCATATTTTTGTACACGCTCATATGCGGGTAGAGCGCATAACTTTGGAACACCATCGCAATGCCGCGCTCAGCAGGTGACAGCTCGTTCACGACGGTGTCGCCAATCGATAATTCGCCACCGGTGATCGACTCCAAGCCGCAAATCATCCGCAACAGTGTTGATTTACCGCAGCCCGATGGGCCGACGAGGACGACAAATTCGCCGTGTTGAACATCTAAATGGATGCCATCTAGTACTTTGGCTTTGCCATCGTAGGATTTAGAAAGATTGTTCAGTTTTACATTTGCCATGGGATGTTCCTGTTAGGGGAGAGGCGTGAGGAGTGAGGTGTAAAACCTGTGCCTTCATCACACACTCAAAATTTATACTTATGTTGTTGAGGTTGGGATGGGCGGGGTTTACCCCTCACACCTCACCCCTTACACCTCACCGCGTTTATTTAACTGCGCCAGAGGTCAAGCCGCGAATCAATTGACGCGAGAAGACGCTGTACAAAATCAGTACTGGAATGACTGCCAAGCTGAGCGCGGCGAGCACTGAGTTCCAGTCGGTGACGTATTGGCCGATAAATTGCTGTACGCCGAGCGTTACCGTTTGCGTTTCTTCACCCGGCGCTAAAATCAGCGGGAACCACAGATCGTTCCACACTGGAATCATCGTAAACACCGCAACGGTCGCCACAGCAGGGCGGATCAACGGCAGAATCACTTGGAAGAAAATCTTGAATTCACCGACGCCATCACAGCGCGCTGCTTCTTTGAGTTCCTTCGGAATCTGCGCGATAAATTCACTCAAAATCATCACTGCCAGCGGTAAGCCTTGCGCGGTGTAAACCAAGATCAGTGCAGTGAGCGTGTTGATGAGATTCAGTTGAACAATCAACTCCAAAATCGACACGGTACCCAAACGAATCGGCACCATAATCCCGATCATCATGTAAATCGCGAGGATACGATTGCCACGGAACTTGTATTCCGCCAGCGCCCAAGCTGCCATTGCGCCAAAGAGCAAAATCAAGGCTAACGACACCAGCGTGACCGTTAAGCTATTGCCGAAATACAGCATGAAATGCGATTTGGCGATAACGCGCTCAAAGCCGCCGATAAAGAACGTTTCAGCGGTCGGAAAAGCCAGCGGATTATCAAAAATCGCTGCTTTGGTTTTAAAAGAGTTAATTAAAATTAATACAATCGGGAACAAGGCCAGCAGCGTGTAGCCGCCGAGCATTAGATGTACGCCTGCTGCGGAAAGAGGTTTCGTGACTTTTTTCATCTCAAGACCGCCTTAAAGTTCGTATCGAGTCAGCTTGCGCTGAACAAAGTAAAAATAAGCGCCCACGCCACACAGAATGACGAGGAACATCAACGTCGCCACTGCCGCGCCCATCGTTGGGCTGCCGATTTGGCTTTGGTAGCCAAAGAAGGTGCGATAGAACAAAGTCCCCAAAATATCGGTACTGTAATTGGGGCCAGCAATTGCGCCTTTGACGGAATAAATCAAATCAAACGCATTAAAGTTGCCGACATAAGTCAGAATCGTCACTAGCCCCAGCGTCGGCAAAATCAGTGGCAATTTGATTTCCCAGAAAATGCGCCAGCTTGACGCGCCTTCGACATAGGCGGCTTCGACGATGTCTTCGGGTACGGCCAACAGCGCGGCGTAAATTAGCATCATCGGAATACCGACGAATTGCCAAACTGAGATTAAAGCAAGGGTAATTAGCGCTGAGCCTTCTTCACCAAGCCACGGAGAGAAATACTCCCCTAGACCAACATAATTCATCATGGATTCTGAAACGCCCCATAGTGGCGATAAAATCAGTTGCCAGATAAAGCCGATGATGACGACTGAAAGTAGCGTCGGTAGGAAAATGAAAGTGCGATATTGCCGCGCAAACTTCAGCCCTTTGAGCGATAAGAAAGTCGCCAAGATCAAACCAATTGGGTTTTGCACCAAAAGGTGGATTAAGAAAAACTTAAAGTTATTCCCCATCGCATTCCAAAACGAAGCGGACCAAGCCGGATCTGTCAAAATAGTGAGGTAATTACTCAGACCAACAAAACTGGTGTGACCTGCATCGTTACTGGTATAAAAACCGAGACGCAAAGTATCAATCAAGGGGAATGCGCTAAAGACTGAATAAATCAGTACTGCAGGCGCTAAAAAAAGGACGATATGCCAAGGCAGGCGTTTCATCGCAACTCCAAAAAATCAAATAATAAAGAGGTGTCAATGCGTGACACGTAGCGTATCTGTGGGTTGTCGCTTCGTTCTGTAACCCACCCTACGAATAAAAAACCGGCGGCACGCCGCCGGTGAAGCTCACGAAAATTTGTGAGTGGAGGAAGAAAACTTATTTTGCTGCGCTAGCGCGTGATTTTTCAAAGCCAGCTTGGATTTGCGCTGCAGCATCTTTTGGCGTCATTTTGCCGTTCAATACTTGCGAGCTGACATTCCACAAGGCGTTTTCCATTGCTGGCTCACCACGGTTCATGATTTGTGCATTCAAGCGGATGGTTGATTTGCACGTTTTACGCCATTCCAACATTTGTTTTGCAACTGGGTCTTGCACGGCAATCAAATGATTCGACAGTGAGAAGAAACCCGTTACTTTGTTGGTGTAAAGATCAGCAAACTCTTGCGAACCTAACCAAGCCAAGAATTTGTAGGCTTCCGCTTTGTTTTTCGCTTTTGGATTCACGCCCATACCGATGTCGGTGTGGTCAGAGATGTAGCATTGGTCACCGGCTTTAGCCACTGGCGGTGGGAATGCACCAAAGTCCATGCCTTCTTTGTTGAAGTAGCCAATGTCCCAGCTACCTGCTGGATATACACCGGCTTTACCCATGGCGAACAAGTTTTGGCTGTCGGCGTAAGTTTGCGCTGAAGCGCCTTTGCCCATGTACGGACCCATTTTGCTGAGTTGTTCCCAGGCGGCAACGTATTGTGCGTCGGTAAATTTGGCTTTACCGGCGATCAAAGCCTTACGGCCTTCTTCGCCTTTCCAGTTATTGGCACCAACGTTAGTAAATACAGTTTGGTTTGATTCCCACTGATCCGCGGTACCTAAAGCGATTGGTGTTTTGCCAGCGGCTTTGATTTTTTCCATCGCTGCGTAGAACTCAGCTTGGGTTTTTGGCACTTGTAGGTTTAATTCTTTAAAGATTTTTTTGTTGTAGAAATAGCCATGAATCACGGAGGCCATTGGCATGCAGAACGAAGTTTTGCCATCATCGGTTTGCCAAGCCACTTTGGCTGAGGCTGGGAAGTGTTCCATACCCGCTTTGCCATCGAGTTTTTCGAGTTGGCCTTTTTTGAACAGATTGAGTGATACATCAAATGGTCGGCAAGTAATCAAATCACCCGCTGTACCACCAGTGAGACGGGCAGTTAAACTCGAATCGTATTCAGTCGGTGCAGTTGGGGTAAATTTAACTTGAATGCCTGGGTTCTTTTTTTGGAATGCAGGGATCAACACTTCTTCCCACAGTGTTTTGTCATCGACGCGCCATGATTCAATGGTCACGGTGCCCGCTTGGGCTGTGCCTGCGGCGAGTAGCGAGGCGATTAAGAGATTACGTGCTTTTAAAACAGTGTGCATTTCGATATATCCTCAAGTGAATGTGCTTGCTATGCCGTGATCTGTGTCTCGGTGTAGCTAAATTAGCATTGCTGTAACTGTGACACTAGCGACTACAAAAATGGCCCTGGTTTTGGCGTATGTTGTTGAATTTGTTGAGCTACATCAATTTTTCATCGCTTTAGGCTGTTACACAAAGTCACGCAGCAGGTCTTTAAAATACGCCGCAAGAGCCATTTAATAAGGCGTATGCTGTGTAACGTCCTAACTGGGACTATTCATATAGCGCGAGAAAATGAAATCATTTATTACAATTTACGATGCATGCTTACGATATAGTCGAGTTAATTCATGGAGAATTGCGACAGGTGTTTGAATCAAAAGTAAAAAATATACGACACTCGACAATGGGTCTGATTCTGTTGCTGTTGTCAAGCGCACTACATGCCAGTGAGTCGCTCGATGTGTTGCATTGGTGGACGTCGCTCAGTGAGCGGCGCGCGGCTGATTATTTGCGAATTAAACTAGCAGAAGACAATATCGAATGGCGTGATGCGGCCATTCCCGGCGGCGCGGGTTTAGGCGCGATGAAGGTGCTAAAAAGCCGCGTCTTATCGGGTAAATCGCCATCGGTTGCCCAATTGATTGGCCCTGCGGTGAGTGAATGGGCTGATCTGGGATTAATTTTAGAATTAGATAGTGTGGCGGGGCGATGGCAAAGCCTGATGTTTCCCACGATTTGGCAACTGGTTACCCACCGTGAACATACGGTGGCGGTGCCTTTGGGAATCCACCGGATTAATACGCTGTTTTATAACAAAAAAATCTTTGATCGATTGG
>CAUPHX010000102.1:0-9416 GCA_963511125.1 uncultured Deefgea sp.
AAAAGTGATCATCTGTCCTATGAGAGACGCATTAAATTCCACGTTGAATGTCCTCCTTAAAGGCTGATCAAATGACTATTAACCAGCGAGTGCTTTGAATGCTTCTTGAGCAGCAGAGAGGAATGGGTTATTGAAGGTGTAAAGCATAGCCACACCAACGCCAATCATCGAAATCGCATCCAACAGACCAGCAATAATGAACAGTTTAGTTTGCAAAACTGGGATCATTTCTGGTTGACGAGCAGCAGACTCAAGGAATTTGCCACCGAGGATAGCGAAACCAAGTGCAGTGCCGATTGCAGCTAAACCAATAATGATCGCAGCAGCGATAGCAGTCATGCTTTGTACGGAAGATATAGCAGCAATTACTTCTGGTGCAGGTAAAGCCATTTTGATACTCCTAGTTTGATTCAAAAGTTACGAGGGTTGGGTAAAACTGAGTCCAATGCCGTGCACCCAACCGATACACACCATTAGACTGAAAATTAATGATCTTCGACTGCTAGACTCAAATAAACAATCGTCAACATCATAAATACAAAGGCTTGCAAGGTCACAACTAAGATATGGAAGATCGCCCATGGCGTACCCAATACCCAGTTAACCCACCATGGCAATAGCGCGATCAAGATGAAGATCAACTCACCCGCATACATATTACCGAACAGACGCAAAGCTAGAGAAATTGGTTTTGCGATCAATTCAACCATTTGCATCGCAAAGTTGGCAGGTGCTAACAAAATAATCATTGGCACAGACTCTGCATGGAACGGCGCAGTGAACAACTCTTTGATCCAGCCGAACAAGCCCTTTGATGCAATCGAGAAACCAATAATCATCAACATCACTGTGAGTGACATGGCGAAGGTTAAGTTCACGTCAGCAGTAGGAACTACGCGTAAATAGACATGATGCGGATCGGCACCGAAGAACGTTACACCAATCCATTGCGCCAGTGATGGCAGCAAATCAACTGGCAAGAAGTCCATCGCGTTCATCAAGAACACCCAGCAGAAAATCGTCAAGGCCAATGGGCCGATCACTTTAGATTTTCCGTGGAACGTGTCTTTGACTTGACCGTCGACCATTTCAACAATCAATTCAACAAAGTTTTGTAAACGGCCTGGGACACCTGAAGTGGCTTTGCTAGCGACATAAGCGAAGACGCCAACAAATAGGAAACCCAAAAGCAAAGAAAAACCAAAGGTATCTAAATGAAGTGCCCAGAAAGTCTTTTCACCTTCAGCAACTTCAACCAGTGCAGTTTTTGCAAAGGTCAAATGATGCTGGATATAACTAGTTGCGTCTTGTGCCATAATTTACTTTTTACCGTCAAATTTAATTAAAAGCCCAAACCAGTAAGCGCTAGCTGCAACGAGGTATCCGACAAACACCCACAACCAAGCGACTTCCCGATAAAACATAAAGAATGCTGCAAACGCAATCAGCGTCAATCCAAACTTTGCCATTTCTGCAGCAAAGTGTCTTCGCAGCAATTCTGCTGGAGCAGCTAAACCACCCTTGTACGCAATCAGCGCATACAACACACTGCCGAGTACGGCGATCAAACCACCAGAAAAACTTGCAACTGCTGCAGCTTTACCCAAGGTAAGTAGCAGAGCAGTACTGAGGATCATTGTGAATCCGATTTGCAATCGAACCACTCCCCGAATCTGTGCCTTCCCGTACATAGCACCACCGTAAGAGAAACGACGCGATTATACGTAGTTGATTTGCTCTGAGTCAATTTAATACCGTTGACTTTGGTGGATTTATTTTTACTTTTTAACAAATAAAAATCAGCACAAAAGCTTTCAAAAACAGTAACAAACTAAACGCTTACGATTCAACCCATGCCAATGCGCCACTTTGCTGGCTTGCGACGCAAAAAAACTTACAAACGGCTCAGTAGCGAATCAAGCTGATCTAAACTACCGTATTCAATCGTCACCTTCCCAACGCCTTTTTTACCCGGCTGAATGACGACCCGAGCACCAATCCGCTCAGAAACACGCTCCTGCAGGCGTAATACATCGGGATCCATCTGTTTTTCTTTCGCCGCAACTGGCTCTTGCTGCATTTTTTTAACTAAGGCTTCAACATCCCGTACCGACAAACCTTTCAAAACGACGAGTCGCGCAGCTTCAAGTTGTTGCAGGGTATCGAGCGGTAGCAAAGCACGCGCATGCCCCATATCCAGATGCCCCGCCATCAACATCTCGCGCACTGGCTCAGTGAGATTCAATAAGCGCAATAAGTTGGCCACACTAGAGCGCGATTTACCGACCGCCTGTGCCGCTGACTCTTGCGTGAGACCAAACTCATCGACCAAACGCTGAATACCAATCGCCTCTTCTAATGGATTCAGATTTTCGCGCTGGATATTTTCAATCAAAGCCATCGCCAATGCCGTTTCATCCGCAATTACGCGCACCAAAGCGGGAATCTCAGTCAATCCCGCGCGCTGTGAAGCACGCCACCGGCGCTCACCGGCGATAATTTCATAGCGGTCAAGATCGATTTCTCGCACCAAAATCGGTTGCATCAAGCCTTGCGCCCGAATTGAGTCGGCCAACTCTTCCAGCGCCTCTTCATTCATCAAGGTGCGCGGCTGATATTTACCTGGCTGCAAGGCATCCAACGGCAGGGTTTTCAACATATCGCCCGCCGATGGATCTCCCATCAAGGCATCCAAGCCACGGCCAAGGCCTTTCAGTTTTTTACTTACCATAAAATTTCAATTCCAGTTAAACCGTAGCGACGGCTTCAATCGCATCGTGACGCGCCAACATTTCTTCGGCGAGCTGCAGGTAGGCTTGCGCACCTTTCGAGGATTTGTCGTAAGCCAAAATAGGACGGCCATAGCTTGGCGCTTCGGCAAGGCGAACATTGCGTGGAATCACCGTGTGATAGAGCTTGCTGGTGAAATGCTTCACCAATTGCTCGGAGACTTGCTGTGCCAAGGTCGAGCGCGGATCAAACATGGTTCGCAGCAAGCCTTCAATTTCAATTTTTTTATTTAGGTTTTGCTTAATTCGGCGCAGCGTATTGACCAAATCCGACAACCCTTCTAGCGCAAAGTATTCGCACTGCATTGGAATCATCACCGCATCGGCGGCAACCAAGCCATTCAAAGTCAGCAAATTGAGCGCCGGCGGGCAATCGAGCAACACATAATCATAATTTCCAGCGACGTGCGCCAAGGCCGACTTCAACCGTGTTTCACGTGCCTCAGCCTCAACCAACTCAACCTCGGCCCCCGCTAGGTCGCGAGAAGCTGGCAATAAGTCATAGCCACCACTTTCAGAGGTTTTCAGCGTTTGGGCTATCGTTGAGTCTCCCAGCAGCAAAGAATACGTCGAATGCTTGAGTTTTGACTTATCTATGCCCGAACCCATCGTCGCGTTGGCTTGTGGATCAAGATCAACCAGCAAGACACGCTTGCCCAGATGCGCCAAGCTCGCAGCCAAATTCACCGCCGTCGTCGTTTTGCCGACGCCACCTTTTTGATTTGCTATGGCCAACACTTTCATCGTCGTTCCCACTGGAGTTGGAGTCGCTTTGGAGTGAACAGCAGACAGCTCAAACAACTTTAGCCACATGCACCAAATGGCGTTCTGCATCCAAACCCGGTACAGCCAAACTATCTACCCCCACCACGTGTACCACTGCAGGCAATAGTGCAATTTCTTCATAGGGATATACCCCCTTGAGGGCTGCCCACTCCCCCCCTTCCGCCAATAAATGCGACGTGAGGCGAATGAACTCGGCTAAGTCCGAAAAAGCGCGGGATGTAATGACCTGAAAACCAGTCTCTGGCTGATATGCTTCCACCCTATCGGTGACGACGGTGACGTTATCGAGCTTCAATTCCAAAATGGCTTGGCGCAAAAACGTAGTTTTTTTATGGTTTGAGTCGAGTAAAGTCAGTTGCCAATCCGGACGAGCAATCGCCAATGGAATACCGGGCGTACCAAAGCCAGAACCCACATCGAGCATCCGCAAAGCGTGTGCAGGCAATTTATTCAATGGCGCCAATGAATCGAGCAAATGATGTGGCACCATGCGCTCTGGCTCACGAATCGCGGTTAGGCTGTAGGTTTTATTCCATTTTTCCAGCAGTCCGACATAAGCCAATAGCTTTTCTTGCTGCTCGCCACTAAGCGGCAAACCTAACGTGAGCAAGCCCTGCGCTAAGGTTTCAGCCAAACTTTTTTCCGTTACTAAACTCATTTTATTCCTGCCTTATTTTGCTGGCTTGCGGCCACCAGCTGACTTTTCTTGAGATAGACCACCAATAGGGCCAACGCGGCCGGTGTAACACCAGAAATGCGCGAGGCCAAGCCCAGCGTCTGTGGACGTTGGGTCGTTAATTTTTGTTGGATTTCTTTCGACAGGCCAGAAACCACGCTGTAATCGAAATCGTTCGGTAATACGACATCCTCTAGGGTATCGCGTTTTGCGACTTCATATTGTTGTCGTTCGATGTAACCTTGGTATTTAACCTGAATCTCGATTTGTTCGGCGACTTTTTCATCCGCCACACCAGGGCCAGCCACATCCAAAGTCATCAAGCTTTGGTAAGTCACTTCTGGCCGGCGCAACAGATCAGCCAAGGTGTATTCCCGCTCAATGGCTTTACCTAAAACGCGCTCAGCCTCAGTCGCAGCAAGGATTTTCGGATTCACCCACGTTGATTTAATTCGCTCCAACTCAACCGCCACTGCTTCACGCTTGGTTTCAAACGCTTGCCACTGTGCATCGCCGACCAAGCCCAAACGACGACCGTGCTCAGTCAAGCGTAAATCGGCGTTGTCTTCACGCAATTGCAGGCGGAATTCAGCTCGGCTGGTAAACATACGGTATGGCTCGGTAACCCCCTTGCTAACAAGGTCATCGACCAATACACCAATGTATGCCTCGTCACGACCTGGACACCACGGTGCTTCGTCACGCGCATACAGCGCCGCATTCAAGCCCGCAAACAAACCTTGCGCAGCCGCTTCTTCATAACCTGTGGTGCCATTAATTTGGCCAGCAAAGAATAAACCCGCAATCGCTTTGGATTCAAAACTATTTTTTAACGCGCGTGGATCGAAATAATCATATTCAATGGCGTAACCAGGACGAATAATTCGAGCATTCTCCAGCCCCACCATCGACTTCACCGCAGCCAATTGAATATCAAACGGCAAACTGGTTGAAATGCCGTTTGGATAAAACTCGTGGGTCGTTAAACCTTCAGGCTCCAAGAAAATCTGATGGCTGTCTTTGTCGGCAAAACGATTGATTTTGTCTTCAATACTCGGGCAGTAGCGCGGACCAACGCCTTCAATTTTGCCGGTAAACATCGGACTGCGATCAAAGCCTGAGCGAATAATGTCGTGCGTACGCTCATTGGTATGCGCGATCCAGCACGGCATTTGCCGTGGATGCATCGCTTGCGTACCGCGCACCGAAAACACCGGCTCAGGTGTATCGCCCGGCTGAATTTCAAGAATATCTAAATTAATCGTACGGCCATCAATGCGCGGCGGCGTGCCGGTCTTCAGGCGGCCAACGGGTAAATTCAGCTCGCGCAATTTATGCGACAAAGTAATTGAAGCGGGGTCGCCAGCACGGCCACCGACTGAATTCTCCATCCCGACGTGAATTTTGCCACCAAGGAAAGTGCCCGCAGTCAACACCACACTGGACGCCAAAAACTCAATACCGATTTGCGTCACCGCACCAATGACTTTATCGCCATCGAGCAGCAAGTCATCGACCGCTTGTTGGAAAATATCGAGGTTTTCTTGGTTTTCCAGCATGCCGCGAATCGCGGCCTTATATAAAACTCGATCCGCTTGCGCTCGGGTCGCGCGCACTGCGGGGCCTTTGCTGGCGTTGAGCGTCTTAAACTGAATCCCGCCCATATCGGTCGCGAGCGCCATTGCGCCACCCAGTGCGTCGACTTCACGCACTAAATGACCTTTACCAATCCCGCCAATCGACGGATTGCAGCTCATTTGCCCCAAAGTTTCGATATTGTGGGTCAGCAGTAATGTTTTACGCCCCATCCGGGCGCTGGCTAGCGCAGCTTCGGTACCAGCGTGGCCACCACCAACTACAATCACATCATATCGAACGGGATAGCGCATGGCGCAGTTCCAAAATAAGGGCAAAGGGGCAATATTCTAAGCCAAAACAGAGACTTGCGCGAGTTATTAACACGCTAAAACTAGAAAATTTAGCAAACTTAGTAGATTAACCTAGACTGTAGCTGATTGTAATTTAAAGGGTTTCTCATGCTGACCAGCCTACTGCAACCAATGTCACGTCTAATGGATCAATTTAAATACCCACAAAAATTCATGCTGGTCAGTGCGCTATTTATTTTACCTATCCTCATTTTATTTTTTTTCACCTGGAGTACGCTGCGAGAAGACATTCAATTCGCCCATTCTGAGCAAAGCGGTGTGCGAGTGATTCAAATGGCCACCCAACAACTTAATGCGCTGCTAGCGAAGCAAACGCCACCCAAGCTATCGAATCAAGACGCAGCAGAGTTGAAACAAAGTACTACCGCACTCTCGGCAACAAAAGAATATGAAGCTTTTTTAGCTGCATCAGACAGCAGTATCCAACAAGAGGCCGACTTACAATTAATCAGTCGGGTCAATGACACCTCTAATTTGATTTTGGACCCTGAACTAGCGAGCTATTTTGTTGGCGACGCTACGATAGGCAAATTACCGCTCTTAATGACGCTACTGGCACAGCTCCCCGCTCAAAATGCCAATACCGCAGAGGCTAGATTACGAGCTCAAACCATTACCCCCCAAATAACGAGCCTTGCCGCTGACCTGAAAGCCGAAGTTGAAAAAGCCGCAGCTGCAGAGCCTGATGCACTTAAAAAGATGCTGACACAACAAGGGCATTTTCAAACCACAATACAAGAAGTATTAAGTGAGTACCAAGCTCGAATTGCCTCTCCGGTGGCCAATAACAGCCCCATTGAAACCAATCTCAACCAGCTCAATGCAAAGCTGCAATCCTCGATTGCTGCAGGCAATCAGCTATCGGAAATAGGTTTAATTACACTCAATAACTTACTACAACAGCGCATCGATCGACGCACGAATAAATTGCTCTTTGCCGTTATCGTGAGTGTCTTAGCAATCGTCGCCGCAATACTTTTGCAAGCTGGTTTTTTTCTTTCAACGAGCAACAATATATCCCGACTCAACCAGAGCTTCTCGCTCATTAGCCATGGCGAGTTCAACTTCTCGAACAAACTCACCGGACAAGATGAACTATCAGCCCTGAATCAACCGATTCAAGCCATGCTCGACACCCTAAAACGCTTTAGTACCGCACAATTAAATATGGCGGCAGCCCATGAGGCTGGCGACATCCACCATATCATCGATGACAGCCAGTTTAGCGGCGGTTATCAAGAAATGGCGATGCGAATTAACGAGCTGGTACGCTCCCATACGGCCATTCAAATGAAAATGGTGGCGCTGACTAGCCTCTATACCCAGGGCGAGTATTCAGTCTCGATTGATAGTATGTCTGGCTTGAAAGCGATGATTACCGAGGAAGTCGATAAAGTACGCGATCGGATGCAAGTCGCGTCCATCGCCGCCGATTTCACTTTAAAAATCAAGCAAGCACTCGACCAAGTCACCACCGCGGTCATGATCAGTGACGCCCAAGACCTACCTATTTATCAAAACCACGCGGCCAATCAACAACTCGGCCCCATGCAACGACTACCGCTTAAACAAATTTTACATGCTGGGCAATGGCTAGACTGGCAGGGCGGACAGGCTAGCCAAGGCCAAATCATCCAGCAAGGCAATACTTTCCGCGTCAATGTCACGCCGATTTTTAATGACGAACACTTACTCGTTGGCCACGTCTCAGAATGGCAAAATCAAACGGCAGAGTTAGCGATGGGCGCTGAAATCAGCCATGTAGTTAGCACGGCCGCGACGGGGGTGTTTAACCACCGAATTCGTTTGGATAATAAAGTCGGTTTTTATGCCGACTTAGGCACTCACCTCAATGGATTACTCGATCAAACGCAATCCAGCCTCAATGCTTTTGGCAAAGCCTTAAACCAACTCGCCGAAGGAAATCTGACTCATTCATTACCCACTCATTATCAGGGTGTTTTTGGTGAACTCGCCAACAGTACGAATCGGACGACAAGCCAACTTAGCCAAATCATTAATGATATTCGTGGCGCCACGGCTGAGGTTGCCAATACAGCAGCTCAAATCACACAAACTTCGGTGAGTTTATTAGATCGTGCAAAATCACAATCCGCCGCAACCGAAAAGACCGCAGCCTCTGCCAATCAGGTCACCAGTGCAGTCAAGCAGAACGCGGATCATGCGGGTTCTGCAGCGACATTGGTCAAATCCACCAACGAAGAAGCCCAAGCCACTCGTACCGCAATGATGGGTGTGCAAGATGCAATGAAAAAATTAACCGAAAGTTCAAATAAGATTGCCGATATCACCGGCTTAATTGATGCCATTGCGTTCCAAACCAATATTTTGGCACTGAATGCGGCCGTTGAAGCGGCAAGAGCTGGCGAAGCTGGACGAGGTTTTGCAGTTGTTGCTGCCGAGGTGCGAAACTTGGCACAAAAAAGTGGCGATGCTGCGCGCGAAATTCGCGGCCTAATCGAAAATTCAGTTCGTGAGATTCATCAAGGCAACACCCGAGTTGAGCAATCTGCCAAATTAACCCACCACATGCACGAACAAGTACAGCAGCTCTCTTTTTTGATTAGCGACATTGCCAACGCCTCGAAAGAGCAACTCACTGGCGTCAATGAAATCAGTAGAGCACTCAGTGAAATTGACCATGCAGGTCAACAAAACCAATCACTCGCATCACAGCAAAGTGACTTTGCCGAAACCATGCAACAAGCAGCCGAACGCCTCAATCAAGCGGTGGCTGTTTTCAAAATCTAAATCCCACGCCCAAGAAAAAGCCCAGTTTCAAACTGGGCTTTTTTGCGCTTTTATATCTCGTTTACTTCAGATCACTGCAACGAGCCGCCTCCAGAGCAGCCCCTACAATACCCGCGTCGTTTTTCAAATCGGCAGGTACCACTTGAAAACGCAAGCCTTTTAGCTCTGGAATAAATTTCTCATGTTTCTTGCTAATACCCCCACCAATAATCAAGAAATCTGGCGAGAATAACAATTGTAAATGCAACAAATATTTATTAAGACGCTCAGTAAATTCAGGCCACTTCATCTCTGAATCTTCTTTGACCTTGGCTGAGCAATATTTTTCAGCAATCTCATTCTTAGGGAAAATCAAATGCCCAAACTCGGTATTGGAAATTAACTGACCATCCACAATCAAAGCACTGCCAATCCCAGTACCCAAGGTAATCACGATGGTTTTAC
>CAUPHX010000103.1:0-9395 GCA_963511125.1 uncultured Deefgea sp.
AATTTGCTGCAATCCGTGCCAAAGCTGAAGCTGAAGTGGCTGCAGGTCAACCGATTGTTCGCCCACGCTGGCCAATGATTGTAATGCGCACCCCTAAAGGCTGGACTGGCCCGAAAGAAATTAAAGGCAAAAAAGTTGAAGACTACTGGCGCAGTCACCAAGTTCCGTTCTCTGACATCGATGCAGAAAACGTAATCAACTTGGAAAACTGGATGCGTTCGTACAATGTAGATACATTGTTTAATGCCGATGGTAGCGTGCAGCAAGACATCGTTGATTTGGCACCAAAAGGCATCAAACGCTTTGGTTCAAACCCTATCGTGCATGGTCAAGTTTCTAAAGACTTGAAAATGCCTGATTTCCGTAAATATGAAGTGAAATTTGCGAAACCAGGTACTGAAAATGCAGAAATGACTCGCGTTATGGGTAATTTCTTGGCTGACGTGATTAAAGAGAACGAAGCTGAGAAAAACTTCCGCATCTTTGGCCCAGATGAAACTGCATCGAATCGTTGGAATGCGACGATTGAGTACTCGGGTAAAGCGTGGTTGGCGAACCATTTCGAAGTTGACGGCGTCAACAAGAATGACAACCTGCAACAAGATGGCCGCGTAATGGAAATCTTGTCTGAGCATACTTGCCAAGGTTGGCTCGAAGCGTACAACTTGACCGGTCGTCACGGCTTCTTTAGCTGCTATGAAGCGTTTATCCACGTGATCGATTCGATGTTTAACCAACACGCAAAATGGTTGAAAACAACGAAACATATCAACTGGCGCAAACCAATTCCGTCATTGAACTACTTGTTGACTTCACACGTTTGGCGTCAAGACCACAACGGCTTCTCGCATCAAGATCCAGGCTTCTTGGATCACGTGATCAACAAGAAAGCGGAAGTGATTCGTGTGTACTTGCCAGCTGATGCGAATACTTTGTTGTCGGTAACTGACCATGTAGTGCGCTCACGCCACTATGTGAACGTGATCGTTGCGGGTAAACAACCTGCGTTGCAATACCTGACTATGGATCAAGCGATTAAACACGCTACCACTGGTTTGGGTATCTGGGACTGGGCATCGAACGACCAAGGCGGCGAGCCAGACGTAGTGATGGCGTGTGCGGGTGAAATCCCAACAATGGAAGCATTGGCTGCAACTGACTTGTTGCGTCAACACTTCCCTGATCTGAAAATCCGCTTCGTTAACGTTTGCGATTTGATGACGCTGCAACCGCAAGAAGAACATCCACACGGCTTGTCAGATCGAGAGTTTGATTCGATCTTCACGAATGACAAACCAGTGATGTTTGCCTTCCACGGCTACCCATGGTTGATTCACCGCCTGACTTACCGTCGTAACGGCCACAGCAATATTCATGCACGTGGTTACATCGAAGAAGGTTCTACTTCGACGCCGTTCGACATGGTTGTAGTGAATCAGTTGGATCGTTTCAACTTGGCCATCGACGTGATTGATCGTGTACCTAAACTGCAAAAAATTGGTGCGCACGTTCGTCAAAAACTAGTTGAAAAATTGGTTGAACATGGCGAGTACATCGCAAAATACGGCGATGATATGGACGAAGTTAAAAACTGGAAATGGACATACTGAGGATCCAGTTCTGATTAACTTCAAGATCTCCCAGTAATGGGGGCGCGCTAAACGATAAAAGCCCGTGCGAGTTGCACGGGCTTTTTTGTGGCCGTCGTATGGGTGTTTGTGGTGTAAAAATACAATTTCAACCGCGTTTTATTGGGCTGGCAGCGGCAGCTGTAACTATGTCACTGAAACAATAGGCTTATTTATTTAATATGCATCCCAATTGTTTAAAACAAATGCAGATTTGCCGTCGTTGATGGTCATGTATTCCTTCCCCTTGTACCGGAGGAATACACGCAAAAGGGGAGTAGATGGGTTTAGGAAAAAGCGTCGGTTGTTTAGTATTGTTATGTAGTTTGGTGACGAGTTGTGCCTTGAGTGAGCAACAAATTATTGGGTCTCAAGTGAAGAATAAAGCCGCGAATTTAGCCGCGTCGAAGGTAGCGAGTCAGCCGTCGGTAGTGCAGTACACGTCGCCGCCAAATACGCCATCAGCCAGCAGTGTTGATACGCATTATGAATTTAGTCAGCAAGATATTGATGCCCTGATTTTGAATGCCTTTAATGAAGCGCGTGGTGAGTCCGATTCGGGCATTAAGGCGATTTTGGGCGTCACAATGGCACGCGTAGAGTCGGCGTGCTATCCCGATTCAGTACATGAAGTGGTGTATCAGAGCAAGCAGTTTTCTTGGACTTGGCAGCGCGGCAGTGCGCGTACTTTAGTGGCTGCGAAATCCAGTGAGCCAGCGACCTATATTCGGGTGAAATCGGTGGTGGAAGATTATATTGCGGAAGGTGCCAAGCCCAGCCAGGCGGTGCTCTATCACACGCGAAGTGTTGCCCCCAGTTGGACTCGCTCGCCCTCGGTTGAGCGGGTGAAAGTGATGGGGCAGCACATTTTTTACGAAGATAATGCCTGTTAAGCATAACGACTTATAGACGTATATCTTCCTAAGCATTGAAGATAAGTAGCTAGCGATGAATACTTGCATATTGCTGTTGAAGTGTCGCTAAACAGCGAGGGCAATAGCAACCACCTTCGCCCGCCTTGGGCAAGGGCAGGCGGATCGGCTGGTCCATGCACCAACAAGCGCCGTCACGGCCTCCCGTGCCACAGCTAAACTCTGCACCGCAGCGTTGACACACTTTTTGCGTGATCGACAAGGCCGTTGGTGACAACATTATTGCTTCCAGCGTACATTGCGCTCATCGACAAATTCGTAATACCGCAATAAGCTAATTTGCTGATTTTGATCGAGCAATTCAATAGGAACAGGGCCAAATGGCGCGGCAATTCGAATAATATTGAGCGCATCTTGATCGAGCTTATGATTGCCCGATGAGCGGGTCAAACTCAATTTAGCGATGCTGCCATCGATGTTCAGCACCACTTTGAATTGCATCAAGCCAAATAAAGGGCGCCCATAATCATCTCGCGGGAAGTTCTGCTGCCCAATCCGCTCGACTTTCTGTCGAATTTGTCGCTCCCAAATCCCAAAAATAGCGCGGGTTTTATCTGAACCTTGTTGGTTACGAATCGCGCCGTCTTCTTGCTCTGGCGTTTCGACCAAATGTTTGACCGAGGCATAATCTAAAATTAAGGGCTTGGACTTTACTTGCTTGGCGCTGCCATTGCCTAGATCGAGGCCTGCGATTTCGACTTCTTTGCTGTCGGCGGGCAGGGCAAGCACTTTAGGCGCGCTGGCCTTGGTGATTTTCTTGGGGGCAGGCTTGGCTCGGTAGAGTGATTTTTTTTGCGTGGGCGCCTGCGTCATCACCTTGGCTTCGGGTTCTGGCTCCGGTTCTGGCGCTTTAGGAGGCTGTTTTTTTTGTAGCGTCATTTCTATTGCATTGCTGCTGGCGGCTTTGGGTTTGGTTTTTTCTGGCGCAGGAATGAGCAACATCAGCATGTGGAGCAAAATGGCAAAAATAAGGGCCTGCACAAGCCATTTGTCTTGCGAGCTGGCGATATTACCGAGATCGTTGTGCGGCATTCAAAAAGTCCGAGTGGCAAAAACATACAGGGCTGCATTCTACCGTGAATGCGTCAGAATCGGTGGCTGTGCAATAGGGCTAATTCGGGCTAGGTGATTGATTTGCTGTGAAATTGCAATATTGCACAAAATTTTTTTGAAAAAAGGCTTACTGTTTTTAAAAATATCAGGTATTATCCGCCCCCTAAGTTGCTAAATTAAGTTTTAGCAAGCGCTAGGGGAGTCGCCAAGTTGGTTAAGGCACTGGATTTTGATTCCAGCATGCGAAGGTTCGAATCCTTCTTCCCCTGCCAGAATAAAATAAAAAAGAGTCGCGATGCGGCTCTTTTTTATTGCCTAAAATATCTAACATTGATAGGTATTTTAATCTGGCCATTGTTGAGTATGGTCTTTAGGCAAATACCTGCACTAATTATATTCGCCCATAAAGCAAAGCTGTATTTTTCGCTGTAGCGAGCGCCAATTGGCATGTTTTATGCCTCAGTGAGAGTTCCACCACTCGCTAGGTAGAACATCATGAAAATACAGCAGTCAGAACTCAAGCTCAGCAGCGAGCATCAATTGTTACGTGAATCGACGCAGCAATTGCAGCTCAATCTATCTGCTGAAGCAGCCAGCGCGTTCTCAAAACAACTCACCGAACAAATCAGTGCTTTACTGCCGCGTGCCAATGCGCAGGCCGATGAGCCTGAAGCGCTAACCGTAGAGAAAAATAAAGCGCAACGATTCCAATCCTTGCTGGAGTTGCTATTTGGCAACGGCGAGGGCAGTTGCCATCCACCGCAAGTGGCGCCAGCTACGCCGATGGCGGATGAAACACCACTTAAAACACCAACCCCCGCCGCAACGGCAAAACTACAGTTTCTGGCGGTAGAAAAAGTGTCCGAAAGTGAGCAATGCAGCTTTGCAGCCAACGGCAAAGTTTGCCTTGCCGATGGGAGTTCACGGCAATTTTCGGTGGATTATCAATTGTCGCGTGAGACTGAAATAACGCGCGCGATGGGGGCTGAATGGTTTGATTTACAAGATCCGCTGGTGCTGGACTTTGGCGTGCCAACCGCACAGCTCAATGAAAAAAGCGTTGAGTTTGATTTAGATAATGACGGGCAGAAAGAATGGATGCGAATGCCAGATGCTTCATCCGCATTTTTATTCTTTGATCGAAATCGCAATGGGGTGGCAGATAATGGCAGCGAGCTATTTGGCCCCAAAAGTGGGCAAGGTTTTACAGAGCTTGCTGCGCTTGATGAGGATCACAATGGCTGGATTGATGAGGGCGATGGTGCATTTAAAGACTTGAAACTATGGCAAGCGGTTCTGCATGGCGATGGCGTGCAAACATTAGCGCAAGCTGGCGTCGGCGCACTGGCACTTGCTTCGGTGAGTACTGAGTTTAGCTTAAAAGAGCAGGATGATCTGCTCGGTCAAATTCGCGCGAGCAGTGTCTGGTTGGGGGAGCAAAATGGCGCGGGCGTGGTGCGGCAAATTGATTTAGCGACCAAGCGAATTTGAGTCCATGCATCGAAAAGAGCCGCGATTGCGGCTCTATTGTTTTGGTGAGGAGAAATCGAGTCGGCCTACTATTAATCATTGAATGATCGAAATTGACGCGGTATTGTCAATCGTAAGCTATGGCGATGCGCCCTATGGGTGCGTCTTCGAGACGCCTCAATTGGCGATAATGGCTTTCAAAACTCGCTGCACCGATGGTATCGCCGGTGCAGCAGTGATTTCTATAGCGTCGGCAGCCACCCTTATCTTCGCTTCGCCAAAGAAAGGCGACCTTATATCTGCACCGACTTCGTCGGCTTGATAGCAAGGGTTTTTAAAATCCCTGCATCAACGATGCTTGAAATAAACTTGATGTATTGCTCGCTAAGCAATGCCAATCAAAGCCTAAAATCGGATACATCAATACAACGAGGAAAGTTAGTCTTTTACGTGGCCTATCAATCCAATTTCGTCAGCACAAATTACAATCCGATCGGGTTAATAATCTCAATCTGCCTTTCATGATTAGATGGCTAAAATCTATGGAACCACCTCACAAACGACATGAAGGTTTGAACTTTGATACAATTGTCAGCATCGAGTTTGCTTTTTTTATTTTCACGACATAAATTGCGGGGTTTTATGGAATTTCTTAGACGATTAAGTGCTCTTGCTGAAAAAATTCGCCAACAAGGCGCTGCAATTCAAACTGAAGAGGCAACAAAAAATGCATTTGTTATGCCCTTTATTAATTCGGTACTTGGGTACGATGTTTTTGATCCAACAGAAGTAATACCAGAGTATGTCTGTGATGTTGGAACAAAAAAAGGCGAAAAAATTGACTACGCCATTTTTAAAAATGGTGAAGTACAAATTTTAGTTGAATGTAAAAAAATTGGTGAACCTCTAAATGTCAATCACGCGGCACAATTATTTCGTTACTTCCACGTTACAAATGCCCGAATTGCAATTTTAACAAATGGACAAGTATATAAGTTTTATACCGATTTAGATTCACCAAACAAAATGGATGAAAAACCATTTCTGGAATTAGACCTATTAAATATCGATGAATTTATTGCCCCAGAGCTACAAAAACTAACTAAAGCAACATTTGATGTTGAGTCAATTATTAGTGCCGCTGGTGAACTTAAGTATGTGAGCCAAATTAAAAGAATCATTACAAGTCAATTTATTCAGCCTGGTGAAAACTTCGTAAGATTCTTTGCCTCTCAAGTTTATGAAGGTCCTTTAACTCAGAAAGTTAAAGATCAATTTAATGAATTAACCAAAAAAGCATTGACTCAATTTTTAAATGATCAAGTTAATGACCGCCTGAAATCAGCAATGAGTGGCATGCCAGCTCCAAGCTATGTTGATTTACCAGTAACGGAGAAAGCGGCAGATTCTAGTGAGGAAAAAACAGAAAATCTGGTTGTTACAACTCCAGAAGAACTTGAAGGCTTTCATATTGTAAAATCAATCCTTCGAACAGTTGTTGACTCAAAAAGAATCATTCAGCGTGACACTCAAAGCTATTTTGGAGTTTTACTTGATGACAACAATAGAAAGCCACTGTGCCGATTACATTTCAATCGCAATCAGAAATACATAGGCGTTTTTGATTCTGAAAAAAATGAAACCCGTCATTCTATTGAATCACTTGATGATATCTATATGCATTCAGATAAATTAATAGCAACTGTTAAGAGTTATGAAAACAACGCATAGATGGCAATACATCATCATAACTTCTTGCGCGTTGGGCTTGGGCTTTAAAACCCCTTGATATCAAGCCGACGAAGTCGGTGCAGATATAGGGTCGCCTTTCTTTGGCCCACCTTTCTTTGGCGAAGCAAAGATAAGGTGGGTGCCGCGCGGCATGAGCGCGACTTCGGTTAAAAGAACTCTGGCATACAACTAAAACACACATTTATCGATGTATATGACTGTAGCCATTATTATAAATAAGCTACAAGCTAATACATCTACATCACACCAAAGCAATCAACTCATCGTATAACAAATAAAACGCCGTCAGCGCCATCAGTATGGCCATGATGCCGTTGAAGATTTTCAGGTTTCTCGCTACGAGCAAATGATGGCGCAATGCATCGCCCAGCCAAGCCCAAACACCAATGCAGGGTAGATTAATCAATGCGCACAGCAGCGCTAAAGCCAAGGCCGCCAGCCAATTGGGCGGTCCTTGCGGCAGAAATAAAATCACGGTGTTGAGCACCATCACCCACGCTTTAGGGTTGATCCACTGAAACGCCGCCGCCGCGATAAACGACATCGGCCGCGCAACTTGTTTGCCTTCCGGTGACGCTGAACACCAGATTTTCCACGATAGCCAGAGCAAATAACTGCAGCCTAGCACGGCCAAGAAGGGGCGAATACTGCCCAGCATCGCCATAATCCACGCTAAAAATACGCCGACTAAAAAGACCTGCACCGCATGGCCGATGCTAATCCCGAGCATGTGCGGAATGGTGCGGCGAAAGCCAAAATTGCCACCCGATGCGGCGAGCATCAAATTATTCGGCCCCGGCGTGACCGACATAATTGAAACGTAACTCAGTAGAGCAAGATTAAACACAAGCGCCTCGGCGAGAAAATGAACCTTGATAGTAGGCAGAATCGGGGGCGGATTACAGAGGCATTATTGCAAGGAAATAAGGGTTACAGTTTGGCGGAACACGTCATTTTTATGTTCCTGTTATCAGTTATTCAGCGGCGAGGACGGTGCCAGTGTTAGCATGGCTAACCATTTACTTTTCGCACCTCTGCCTCGCCGTCTACTCCTCGCCTTGCTACGCGCGCCTGCGCCGTGTCGGTTCGATTTGAATTCTCCGCCGCACATGCTCAAGGCTCGCTCATGCCCACTACTTTGCCACTTGGCTATCAAGTCAAATGCCAAGCCGTTGCCGTTGCCGGCGGTTTGAATTTAGAAATTCGTTCTTTACTGGATAAACAGCAGTTTTTTGACCCACTCGGCGAAGCTGAAGCGGCGGGAATTTCTGAATCATGCTGGCCTTTATTTGGCCAAGTCTGGCCGTCGGCGCAAAAATTGGCCGATTTGATGCAAGTCTATGAACTCGGTGGACGACGAATTTTGGAAATCGGCTGCGGTTTGGCGCTGGCCAGCATGGTGATTCATCGCCGCTTGGGCGACATCACCGCCAGCGATTGCCATCCTTTGACCGAAACCTTTCTCAAAGAAAATCTCGTGCTCAATACCTTGCCCGAGCTGAAATATTGCACCGGCAATTGGGGACGGGACAACATTAGCTTGGGTGAGTTTGATTTGATTATCGGCAGCGATGTGCTGTACGAGCGCGGCCATCCCGAGGTCTTGGCCGAGTTCATCGACTTGCATGCCGCGCCGACAGCCGAAATCCTGATCATCGATCCCAATCGCAGTAATCGCAGTGCTTTCCACAAGCAAATGGCCGGCCGTGGTTTTGCGATGAGCGAAACGATGCTAACCACGCCATTGCATGATGGCAGCGCCTATCGTGGGCGACTATTGCAATATTTACGCTCAGCGCCGACCGCATAAAATGGCATAAAGGGAACAAAGCGAGTCGGTTTTGGTCTAGTCTCTATCTATTTGATCGAGAGCACACCATGCAAGCTGCCCAACAACAAGCCATTTTGAGCATTGCCCTGCTCGCCGCTTTTGCCGACGGCAATAACGACGAACGTGAACGCGAGCATATTCGTGGCCTTGCGCAATCCTTGGGCCAAGACAGCGGGCTGGATTTGAGTCGCCTCTATCAAGACGTATTATTTAAGCGTGTTGATCTTGCTAGCGTGTGCGCGCAATTGACCGACCCTGCCGAGCGACAATTCGCCTATGAAATGGCCGTCTGCGTTTGTGATGCGGATGGCAGTACCAGCGCAGCGGAAAGCGCATTTTTGGCTGATTTGAAAGTGCGCCTCGCGCAAGCCAGTATCCCGACATCGAGCCTTTTCCAACGCGATGCCGATACGCTCGCCAAAGCGGGCCAAAACATCGTGCCTTTGCAAACGGCAACGCCGCTGGCGCAGCAAGTGCCTAGCAACGCCGCCCTTGTGAATACCGCCGAGATTGACAGCAGCATTTTGAAATCGTCGATTTTGAATGGCGCGTTGGAGCTATTACCGCAAACTTGGGCTTCGGTGGCGATTATTCCTTTGCAAATCAAGCTGGTGTACAACATTGGTCAACGCTATGGTTACGATCTAGATCAAGGCCATATTCGCGTGTTTATTTCGACCGTTGGTGTGGGGCTTACTTCGCAATACTTAGTACACTTTGGCCGCAAAT
>CAUPHX010000104.1:0-9362 GCA_963511125.1 uncultured Deefgea sp.
CAATACGCCCGCTGCAGCTCGTGAATTCAGTGGCAAACTAAACTTTGCGCCGGGTGATTGCAATAAGCTGGAGACATTTGAATTAGGCTCAGAGCCAGCCGCCCCACGCAAACTACGCAACACATTGGCAAAATTAGCCTGCGGACTGATCGTGCTCGACACCTGAGTGCTTAGTTTTTCATTCATCAAATTAAATAGCTCATTAACGGACTCGGGCTGAGCCAAAACTTGTTGGCTCAACCGTGCTTCATTGACATACAATTTTCCAGCGCTATCTCGACTCAGTCCAATATCTGAACTAACCAGCAGTGACAAACCCTTACCGACACTGAGATTGGCCACGCTATCGCTCAGCAAACTGCGCGCCTTGCTGGCCGCGGAATCCGCTACATTCTGCTGCAATGCACCGCGAACTTGATTATAACGCTCAACTAATTCAGAAAAATTCTTCGTTAATGCCCCAACATCACGCTCGGTGCTCAGCGTCGCACTGCCCGCCCCTACTAATTCCAATTGTAAATTACTGGTTTTGTCTTCAAAGCGATTAATTGCACTTGTCACATCGCGCGCATCAATCGTCAATTTCGCATCTTGCGCCACTCTACTGGCCACTTGCTTATTTCTCGGATCAAAATTCAATGCCGACAAGCCCGCATCATCGCTATCGTTCCCATCATCATCTTGCGCCTTGATCAGGAATCCCTGCTCTTGCCCAGTCAATTTCCCCGTCAAGGACAAACGGCTTCCGGCGCTATCACGCACGACTTCAGCGCGAATCGTCGCGTCACTCGCATTAATCGCTTGGGCAATGCCCGCTAATGTATTATTTTGACTCGTGATGTTGATGGTCACCGCGCCATCGTTTTGCACTTGCGCGGCGCCCTCAGTAAGACTTGCGCGCTGAATCAGTAGCTTGCCAGTGCCAATTTCAGCCTCAGTGGGGGTAAAGTTTCGCGTTTGAACCTGCTGGCTTTGCGCTAACTGCTTCACCTCAATCGACACTTCGGACTGTAATTTACCGCCTTGAATGGATTTTGCATTAATCAACTCAGGCTGAGTACTTTGCACTTTGAGCGGATTACTTCGTTGATTTAAATCTTGTAATTGGGTCTTAAATTCAGCCAAACTAGATTGAGTGCGCGCCGCTACTGAAATTTTAACCTCTGAACTATTGCTAAAACGTTTGGCTAGGGTTTGAGCGCTAATATCACTCGACGATGAAGCCAAGCCTAGTGCGCCAATTTTTCGCACGCTATCCAGTTGATTGATTTTATAGATTTCGGCCGCAGACAAGCCTCCACCACCGCCACGGGCGGGTGAAGAACGGGCATAATTAGCAATCGATGATAAATCGCTACTTCGATTGATACGGTCGAACATGATGACCTCCTTTGTGCACTGACAGCCTTTCTGTAAAGAACTGTCTACACAAGAGATACACTACCACTGTACGCTTTTTCTACACAAAATCAATAGGTTGCCGACAATGTGCCAACTACTCGGAATGAACTGCAATACCCCAACCGACATCGTTTTCTCTTTTGAAGGATTTCGCTGCCGTGGTGGACTCACCGACGAACACGGTGACGGCTGGGGCATTGCTTTTTTTGAAGAAAATGGCTGTCGGCTTTTTTTAGATTATTTACCTTCAATCAGCAGCCCCGTTGCCGATTTGGTACGTAGCTATCCAATCAAAAGCAAAAATGTCATCGCGCATATTCGCAAAGCGACGCAAGGCCAAATCAACCTCGCCAACACGCATCCGTTTCAACGCGAACTCTGGGGCCGCTACTGGATTTTTGCGCACAATGGCAATCTCACCGAGTTGCCCGAGCTGACTAACTCGCGCTTTCAAGTCGTTGGCACAACCGACAGCGAGCACGCCTTCTGCTGGATACTGGATCAACTCGCTTTGCAATTTGCGCAAATGCCAAGCCGAACGCAACTCCACACGGCGATGGCGCAACTGGCGCAGCAACTCTCCCAGCACGGCACGTGCAATTTCTTACTTTCGGATGGCGAAACGATGTTTGCGCATTGCAGTACGGTGCTGCATTACATTGTGCGGCAAGCGCCATTTACGATTGCGCACTTGTCTGATATGGATATGGCGGTCGACTTTTCCGCAGAAACAAAGCTAAGCGATCGCGTTGCAATGATTGCCACCCAACCGCTAACCGACAACGAAACATGGACCGCCATGCAGACGGGCGAGTTATTAATGTTTGTAGATGGGTCGATTCAATGATGACGTATTCACGCCTAGGCCATATTAAATATGGCCTAGGTTGAAATACTAGACCTCAGTCTGATGCAAAGCTAATAAAGCAAACACGGTATCATCAAAATATTCGCCCTTTTCATCAAGCTGGCGCAGTTGAAATGAAAGGCGTTCCAAAGTGACTTGATTCTGCGCAAAACGATCACGCATTGCTTTCATGCTGGCCGCTCGCGCCGCCAACTGGGTACGACGTGCCTCGATGGCTTTACGCTCTCTTTGATGCCCACCGACCGATAAATACAGCCAAAAAATCAAAATCCCTGCGACCCACCAATATTCAAAAAACAAGCAAAAAATCGCCATCAAGGTGAGTACCAAATACCATATTTGATCGGCCTGCTCAAATCCAGGCACCAGCACCGACAGTGCAGGCCAACGTCGCTTTATCATCGATGCAATCCGCGTGTCGTCCGTTGCATCGCGTTTTTTGCGTGCGAGAGCGCCATCTAAGGCCAAACTGATATACCAATGCGTAATGACACGTGAATGCAGCCATGTCTCCGCTAAATACTCGGCCATTTTACCCAGCAATAAGTCGCGAAATTGACTACTCGCGAGTGGCGGTACGCTATCGTTATAGGGATCTTTCAGCGAGTGCTGAATATGAAGTGGGTATCCAGCCACATCCATTAACATACGACGTCTAGAGGCCAATACATCAGGATTGATTAAAATAGCGGGGTGATCAAGATGCAGATAGTGCTGTAACAAAGCATCAAGAGCATCAAACTGAGGATGCGTGCCTGGCTGCTCACGCATTAAGTCGCGCACCCGCTTTAACTCTTGCCGCACTAAATCAGCAATCGGTCCTGCCTCGGGCACCCACGGGCGACGTAGCAGGCTGTCTACTTTATCCAGAGGCTCATCGTAATGACGAAAATACGCCTCGTGGTAACGACCAACCTCCTCATCATCGTGCAGTTTATCACCCGACAATAAAGGGCGCGTTGGTGGGCTGCGGCGCAAATCCAGCGCGACCCGATTCGCTTGGCTACCTAGCTCAGGCGCAACCCCTGCATAGGCAAATACTGAATCGAGTTCATGCCGCTTATTGCGCCACTCTTCTAAAGCCTGCCAAATACTCCAATCCGCCATTCTGTTTTGTATTCCCTGAGAAACGAGTCCGTGCTAACACCAAAATTGGTCCAAAAAGTAACGCGACTGTCATTTCAATGCCAGCTACAAAGCCAAAGGCCACACCGATTGTTCGGCGAGGCGCAACATCATCGCGAACGCATTTTTGGTTTACCAATTAGACTCGTCATTCTATCTGGCATACGCGTGCAAAGGCTAATCATGGCTCACGCTGTGGACTATTTTCCCCTTTACGTTGACGGCGGCTTCTATCTGCGCACACAAATGCCGCAGCACTTCGAGTCGGGCGTGATACTTATTGTTCGCACCAATCAAATGCCACGGTGAAGCCGGTGTGCTAGTGCGCTCGATCAAATCACTGGCGGCAGTCACATAGTCATCCCACTTCTCGCGATTACGCCAGTCTTCTTCGGTAATTTTGAAACGTTTGTATTCAATCGCTTCGCGGCCATTAAAGCGATTAAGCTGCTCTTCCTTGCTAATCGCCAGCCAGAATTTCACCACGATCACATTGGCCGCACCGATTTGTGCTTCAAAGTCGTTAATTTCCCCATACGCCCGCATCCAATCGGCACGGCTGGCAAAGCCCTCTACCCGCTCCACTAACACTCGCCCATACCAAGAGCGATCAAACAGCGTAATCTGGCCATGCGGCGGCAAATGGCGCCAGAAACGCCATAAATACGGCTGGGCGCGCTCTTCATCGGTTGGTGCTGCAATCGGAATGGTGCGATATTGCCGTGCGTCCAGCGCGGCGGTGATCCGCCGAATCGCCCCGCCCTTGCCCGCCGCATCCATCCCTTCAAACACGCACACCACCGAGAAATTTTTAAACTTTGGATGTCGCGTCAACCCATTCAGCCGTCCTTGCAGCTCCTCAAGTTGCAGCTTGTAGCTCTCTTTACTCAGATCATTATCGAGCGGCAATTTATCCAGCAAGCGGATCCCGTCAATCGACGCCATCAATGGCGCGGCATCGACCCGATTTTGCTTGACCGAAGCGCGCTCTAAATGGTGGCGGATCGATTCCTCAATTTGCCGTCCGACCGAGATGCTTCGGTAATTCGCGTCGGTTCCTTCAATCACGCGCCACGGCGCATCCGCCAAATTGGTCCGCAACAATAAATCGCGATAGCGTTCAATCATTTGGTCGTAATTTTTCAAAAACCATTCATCTGATTTTTCGACCCGCCATGCAGTACGCGGATCTGAGCTCAGCTTTTTGATTTGTTTTTTGAGCTGCTCTTTCGGTAGATGTAGCCAGAATTTCAGCACTAACACCCCTTCATCAGCCAACATTTTTTCTAGCCGGACAATCTTCGCCAGTTCACGCTCATACGCTGCAGGATCGGCAGCATCTTGCATTTGATCCCACATCGGGCCGCTATACCAGCCACCAAACAAAATCGCCATTTTGCCCTTGGGTGGCAACACGCGCCAATAACGCCAAAATGGTGGCCGCGCCGCCTCTTCATCGGTGGGCGCCGCAAAAGCATGCGTCGCGATATGCCGTGGATCGAGCCATTCCAGCAATAAATTGGCCGTTTCGCCCTTGCCCGCAGTTGGCACGCCCCCCAATAAAATCACCACCGGAAACGCCGCACGTTCCTTTAAATCAAATTGGATCGACAGCAAACTCTGGCGCAATTGAGCTTCAAAAGTCCGATACGACGCTTTATCTAATTGATGCCCCTATTCTGCCGATTCAAACTTGATCCTACTCGAAGAAGTGATAGCGTATTATTGGCCGCGCCAATCCATTCGGCCACCATTAGATTGATCAACACACAGTATATGATTATAAGCATTACGAATAAAAAGATAGCGAGCAATACCCATAGAAAATAACTGTCGTATTTTTCTGCTGCATTCGCTTTTAAATCTGAATGGCGAAAAAAAAGAGGCTTGCGCCTCTTTTTTGACTCAATAAAAATGATCGCGAATGCCGCATGCCGCATTAAATCGTATTGAACGAGCAACGAGCTTTCGCTTTAATTCTGCATTATGAAATCGTGCAGCAGCTAGTTGGCTCCACCTCTTTGCAGCTAGTTGGCTCCACCTCATTATATGTAACTTCCAGCCTGGCATCTTGAAATCTGACTCTCATTTGGCACCAAAGCCCTGTGCTTCTCCCCTCCCCAGCCGCACTGCTTATCAGGGCATCAAGCACTTTCTCACTCATTTTCTCATCACGAATAAGAGTCTCAACAAAATCTGTCTTAATAACCCCTACAAACCCATAAATACGACATTTCTTATAACCAAGTTTGAACATCTCCTTCGCAAATTCAGCTGCAAATGAAGAGTTAATGTCGGCAGCGGACACTACACCAGCGTTTAATAATTTACGATTAGGTTCAGAAGCTACTAATAATGGACTAACGACTTTATCATCGGACACACCATAATTTGCTAATAATCCCTTAAAATCTTCACCGGACTTTGCACGAGCAGCTTCGAATAATTTATTAAATCTGGCAGCTACTAATAATTGCTTAACGACATCTACGGGCAAATCAGCAGGTATTAATGATTTCTCAAAATCGACAGCGTCCATCTCACGAGCATTTGTTACTATGCTAATTATGCTAGGAATTTTGGCTATTTCGAGCTTTACATTAGCCTCAGGGTCCTTAAGGGGTTTTGCATTTTCTAATAATTTCCTAGTTTGGGTAGGGAGCTCTTCTACACCAGCAGCTACTAATAATTCCCTAATTTGGGTAGGGGGCTTTTCTACACCAGCAGCTACTAATAATTCCTTAATGTCGGCAACGGGTATAGCAACCTCTCGAACCCTTTCTAGAAGAATTTTCTCTGCACTTTGACATGAATAGATATAGATATTCCCATTAAAATCTACCGGCAACCCACTCGAAACTAAACGCTCTGCTACAACGTCAAATCTTAGTGGGTTGTCTTTATTATTGGGCCAACCAAGATAGCTTTGACATGCAAATCCGTGGCCTCCCATAACAAACAGATCTGCGTCATCGGCGAATGTTAGGTTCAAATTTTTCTTATCTGGTTCATAACATATTATCTCCTTCTGAATAATAATCTGTTTCGTTATAGCATCTGTTTTTGTGGCAATAAGCTGCTTCCTAAATTCATCTGCTTGTGTGGCCTCGGTCAAAGGTCTCGGGACAAAAACAATTCGTTTTTTTGATTTATCAGATTCTACTAGTGATTCATTTTCTTCAGCTGCTTTGCACATACATAATCCTTTTAAATTAGAAAATAAACTACCTTGTTACTGATGGCAGCATTGAATAACTTACTCCCTGACAAAATCAGGAAATGAATTAACCCGATTTAACCAGCCCTTCAAAAAACGGCTCAACACCGGATGTTGATGCACCAACGTCCGATAATAGGCCACCCGCCCCGCCTTATATCGTTCATAAATTGATTCCACACTGTGGTGCTGCAGACTCTCAATCACGTCGCGTTCAATCATGCCTTTCGGCTCGTGATGACTGCCTGAAGTATTTAGAACTTGATATAATAATGTTGCGGCGTGTGAGCCCGCATTAACATAAAAATCGCATAAGATATTAGCCAGCGGTTGAAACTCAATTTCATCACCTAATATACGATCCCAATATTCGACTTTATATATTTTTCCCGCTTGTTCTGCGCTAAGTTTTTTTAAATTTTCTACACTACCTTCAACGCCTAAAAGACGGGATGCGTTTTTTTTAAATACCGGCAATGTCACGCCTTTATTTGTAATACCACCGGGATCTAGGGGATCATTGACAAATCCTCCCTCAAACTTTAATAACATTGGTAAATATTGCTGAAAATCTGCCATTTATTTTCCTCCATCAAACAAGAAGCTGAAGTCCAATCGAATTGATCTCTATTTTTCTTGCAACCGCAGCAAAGCCAACCTCAATCGAAATACAAAGTGCTCGCTTGATTTTAGGCTTGCTATGGATATTAAGCTGCACATCGATCCATTCACCCGAGCTTAATTGCATATCAATGGTGCTTGATATTAGTGATTCTCCATCATGTATATGAATCGCATTAATCATCGCTCCAGGTAATGATTTATACCGCACAGTAATTTGTACTAAATGACAAGCAGAGGCTTTATATTGAATATCTGGGGTAAAATGAAACAAATTACGGCTATATGATTGCCCATAAATAATTTTTGCTTGTGCGGTCGACTCAGTACGTTCCACTCGATCTGGAAATTCAATTTCCAAATCATGACCATGCAACCAGATATATTGCGGCATTACGTCATTTGGCACCGCAGCTGCACTTTTCCCTGCAATAACAGAACTAAGCACTCCAAGTCCCAAAAACTTAAACAATCGCCGCTTCTCTGCGACTTTTGGTGTATTTTCTGCAACCAGCATTAGATTTAGCAATCCCAGTTAGGATAATTTATCATTGATGACGTGTATTCAGGTTGACCGACCAAAACGCCATGTCCACGGTTTCCAAAATGATACGGGCGCTGATTTTAGTACTGGCTTTTCGGCTCTAGTTTTTGCTTGTCGCTCAAAAATTTTTGATTCAGACTGACACAATGAAATCCATATATCGGATTTAATTTTTGCCGACTCATAACTTGACTCAGGATGCCGACTTAACACATCAATTTTTATTTCATTAAAACGAATTGATATTACAATTTCATACAAATAACAATCACTCGTCGCACGCTGATGGCTTGTAGGAAAACCAATATATGCCGTGGACGTCGGATTTATTTCTGCAATCGTGAAGCAAGGCAGCATTAATTTAAATCCATGCGCATGCATGCTTTTCGGCTGTAACAAATCATTCACGGGCACCGATATCACACCGTACGGTTCCATATTTACATTAAAATCAAGACTTTCCTCAAGCAGCATCTTATTTTTCTGCTCGGTGTAGCGATGTAAACTTTTATTGAGGGCTATAAAGTAGTTGTGATAATAAATATCAGCCAACTGTAACATCGAGTAACGTTTTATCATCACAAACCACTATCCATCAATCCAAACAGGTTTCCGTTCAAAGCCAATGTTATATACTAGAGACTGCAATACAACCTGATGCTCACCAATATTGTATAGTCCAAAGTTTTTTTCCAGCCCGATAATTACACCGCGAGGTAATTCATTCAGACATCGATTAACAATCGCCATTTCACTCTGTACTTCTTCTTCAGTTTTCATCCTTTCTGGATTATCGTTACCAACTACAATTCGTTTTACAAATTTCACTGCGCTTAATTGAAATTTTGAGTTCGACATAAACACCCTAAAATCTGCCAGCATTAATAATGCTGGCAGATTAATATTAATTAGCAACGGATAGTTTTGGATAATTTATTTCCTTGGGTTTAGCGACTCCCTGCTAAATGCCTTAATCGATATCGATTGGGAATACCCAGCCATCCAAGATTATGCAGCTGCAGTTGAAGAAACAGGAGTTATAGCTTGATGCAACATATCCAATACACGCGATAACCCCTCTGGGATTCCCGTATCTTCAGCCAAAATCGCTATATCGTACTTAGCTGAATTATCCGATGTCCGTGTATTATTAGAGCTGCTTGATACTGCTCCTGAAAAACTTGCTGAGGCCGTTATACCGAAACCACTGTAACCTGCATTTACCTTTAAGTCCTTATTTTCACTACTATTCGATACTGCAGCTTCCGAAGACTTCACCTCCATATTAAATTTTATATCTACACGGGTAATAGACAGAGATGGTACTTTGACCACAGCCAACATCGGCACATCTAAGTCCATATTTTCTGGTTTGCCTTCAGCCCCAATCCGTGAATAGGTAAATTTGGCTACACGTGGCTTATTAGTCGGCAAACCCTTATCATCGACTTCAAAACCAATTTTTTGAATAAAATCTGAAGTTGCAATTGCAAGTTTCATTTGTGCATCTGAAGCCGCCGTTAACGGGCCGCCAATTAAGTCCGCAATAGGTCAACCCTTAAACTGTGCTCCGATATCTTCGAGTG
>CAUPHX010000105.1:0-9351 GCA_963511125.1 uncultured Deefgea sp.
CCGCGGTTTGCATAATGACAGGAATGTGCTGAAATTCTGGATGCTGCTTGAGCTTGGCCAGCACCTGCATACCATCCATGCGCGGCATCATGCGATCCAGCAAGATGGTGGCAAAACCTTGTTCGTCGTGCTGCAAGATGTCACAAGCTGCCTCTCCATCTTCAGCGGTGACGGTTTCGTAGCCTGCGTCGGCCAAATGCTCTGAGAGAATTTCTAAATTGAATGGCTCATCATCAACAATGAGCACACGATTCTGTGATTTTGCGTCCATAAGAACTCCTACACTTCATTCACGGCAACCAACACTTTACCGGCAAGCTCATTGTACAAACTGGTAAATTCCTGCGCCAATTTATGTTTGGGATCGATCGCGATCAGCGGCGCGGCTTGATCGTGTGACTCGCGCACTTTGACCGAACTCGACAATCTCGATTGCAATACCGGCAAGCCCTGCGCTTCTAGCTCTTGCACCAAACGCAGTGGCAAACTGGCGCGTGGTTGAAATTGATTAACGACAATGCCTTCGATTTTAAGCTGACCATTATGGTCTTGGCGGATTTCTTCAACTCGTGCAATCAAGCCCAACAGCGCATCGCGGGAGAACGTATCGCAATCAAAGGGGATCAAGCAGCCCGTCGCCGCAATCAGCGCCGACAAGGTAAAGAAATTAAGCGCTGGCGGCGTATCGATATACACCTCATCAAATTGACCCGTCAGCTCATCCAAGGTTTCGCGCAATTTGTAAATTTTATATCTGGATTCGAGCTTGACCTGCTGCTCTGCAATGCCCGGATGCGATGGCATGATAAACAAATTAGCAAAGCGCGTGGCATGCACAAATTCGGCCGGCCCTTTGGCGTACAAAGAGTAATTGAGCACCTGATCAAAAAACTCAAACAAGGTCGGCGAACTCGCTTGTACCGCTGCGCCCAAAACGTAATGACTACTATTGCCCTGTGGATCCAGATCAACAATCAGCACACGTTTGCCTTGCGCAGCTGCGACAGCGGCCAAATTCACCGTGATCGTTGATTTGCCAACGCCGCCCTTTTGATTAAACACCACTCGTCGTAACATGCCTTGCCCCGCGAAAAAATGCTCCGCTCACTATACCACCGCCAAGTTTGCAACTGATGTAATGTTATTCACTGACATCACAATCTGCGTCATTTATGACGATAAAGCAAAGTGCATTCCGACTGCATTAAGTTCATTTGATTTCACATTACGTCAAAAGACTTGAAGCGCAGCCTGCTGCCCCCACTTACCCATTACTAGTTTTTGTTCAACCTCATTAAGGACTCAATCCGCAATGTCTAAAGAAACATTAGGCTTTCAAGCCGAAGTCAAACAACTTTTGCAATTGATGATTCACTCTTTGTATTCCAACAAAGAGATTTTCTTGCGCGAACTCGTTTCCAATGCCTCAGACGCTTGCGATAAATTGCGTTTTGAAGCCGTAAATAATGATGGCCTATTTGGCAATGATCCAGAGCTTAAAATCCACGTAGATTTTAATGCCGAAGCCAAAACCGTCACCGTATCCGACAGCGGTATCGGCATGAGCCGTGACGAAGTCATCAAAAACATCGGCACGATTGCGCGCTCTGGCACCAAAGAATTCTTTAGCCAACTCTCTGGCGACAAACAAAAAGACGCGCACTTAATCGGCCAATTCGGTGTGGGCTTTTACTCCGCCTTTATCATCGCTGATAAAGTCACCCTCACCACCCGCCGTGCCGGCGAAGAAAGCGCTACGCAATGGGAATCGCATGGCGACGGTGAATTCACGCTTGAAAGCGTTGAAAAGCCAACTCGCGGCACAGAAATCGTCTTGCACCTCAAAGACGGTGAAGAAGAATTCCTCAACGATTACCGCCTGCGTAGCATCATCCGCAAATATTCCGACCACATCACGCTGCCAATCTTGATGCCAGCGCAAGCCGGCTACAACGAAGATGGCTCAATCAAACCGGCCGAAGGTTTTGAAACCGTTAACCAAGCCAATGCGTTGTGGACGCGCAGCAAATCAGACATCACGCCTGAGCAATACACGGAATTCTACAAGCACGTTGCGCACGATTACGACGATCCACTCGCTTGGAGCCATGCCAAAGTCGAAGGCCGCCAAGAATACACCGAGCTGCTGTACGTACCGAAACGCGCGCCGTTTGACCTGTACGACCGCGAACGCCGTCATGGTGTGAAGCTTTACGTTCGCCGCGTTTTCATCATGGAAGACAGCGAAAAATTGTTGCCGCAATACCTGCGTTTCGTACGCGGTGTGATTGATTCATCTGATTTGCCACTCAACGTATCGCGCGAAATCTTGCAACACAGCAAAGACATCGAGCAAATCAAATCAGGCTGCGTGAAAAAAGTCCTCGGTCTTTTAGAGGGCATGGCTAATTCTGAAGAAGCGGAAGAGCAAGCCAAATACACCACCTTCTGGACTGAATTCGGCAAAGTGCTGAAAGAAGGCGTTGGGGAGGATTTTGCCAACAAAGAACGCATCGCTGGCCTGTGCCGTTTTGCTTCAACGCTCAATGATTCTGCCGAACAAACTGTGTCGTTGAAAGACTACATTGGCCGCATGAAAGAAGGCCAAGAGCAGATCTACTTCATCACCGCAGACAGCTATGCCGCAGCCAAAAACAGCCCACACCTCGAAGTCTTCCGCAAAAAAGGCATCGAAGTCTTGCTCTTGTCTGATCGCGTGGACGAATGGGCGTTTAGCGGCTTGACTGAGTTTGAAGGCAAAAAACTGCAATCGGTTGCCAAAGGTGAACTCGACCTCGAGCAATTTACCGACGAAGCCGAAAAACAAGAACAAGAAGCGGCCGCCACGGAACTCAAAGACATCATCGAGCAAATGAAAACCGTGCTCGGCGATTCAGTCAAAGACATCCGCGTCACGCACCGCCTGACCGACAGTCCTGCTTGCTTGGTGGTAGAAAACCAAGACATGAGCGCCAACCTAGAGCGCCTGCTCAAATCAGCGGGCCAAGACGTAAAAGGCAGCAAACCGATCTTGGAAGTAAACCCAACGCATCCATTGGTGGGCAAACTCAAAGCCGAAGCGGGCAGCGACAAGTTTGGCGACTGGACGCACCTGATTTTTGATCAAGCGCTACTGGCTGAAGGCGGCCAACTATCAGACCCCGTCTCATTCGTGAAACGCATGAATGGCTTGATGTTGGCTACTCAAAACTAAAGGTATCAGCCTGCAGCTAATATTAAAAAAAACCTAGCAAGCTATACCCAACAAAAAACCGGCGCATGCGTCGGTTTTTTTTACACCATTAAAGCGATTCTAAAAGAGCCACACACTGCAACAAATCAAACTAAAGCCAATATAGAGAACTTAAGTTTCGCTGCAACAACATCCGCTTACAAATTTTTGTTTGACACCCAATTGGGATGCCACTACCATCCAAACCATTAAAATTACTAATGATAATCAAGCGCTTGAATTATTAACATCAGCTTACAAAAAACAATCCGAGAGAATAAAACATGAAATTGACTCATATTGCAGCTGCAATCGCCTTCACCGCCACCGCAGCACTGAGCCAAGCGGCAATAGTAAATAATCAAACAGTTAACTTGTACACAAGCAATCTAAGCAACTCATTTAACCATGTTAGCTCTGGCACTTTCAGTGCAGGTGCAACTGGCAACTATAAAATTACCTTTACCGTTTTAGGCGCCATCAACTCTGCTAACTTAATTAATAGAGATATATTCCTACAACAAACAAACGCTACAGGTAATGCTTGGGGCTGGACTTCGCAGGCCAGAGATATTTTCCACAATAACTCCCCTATTACAGCAACACAATCATGGTCAAGCAGTTACATTTTTTCAGCCATTAAAGGTGCAGACTTTTTCTACAGTAATGGCTATGTATTTGATCACCCAGGATTCAATGGCACGATTTCTGCCACAGTAGCGCCAGTCCCAGAGCCAGAAACTTATGCCTTGATGGGTATGGGCTTGCTCGGTCTACTCGCCGCACGCCGCCGCAAAATGGCTAAATAAACACTAGCAAAACGCTAGCAGCCCACGAAACCGCCAGTTCTGGCGGTTTTTTTCGTTTAATCTGCATGCCCAGATAAAAGCGCTTCGCACATTGATTCTGCTTGAATTCTTTTGCGCACAATCCAAGCCGGATACTTATTTTTAATTATTTTGAGCGAAATACATTCTTAAAGCAAAACGAAAAAAGTAAGAAAATTCTTAATGAAAACATCATATTAATTGCTTGGCAGAATTATCAGGCTTGCGTACAATCCGATCTGAAATTAAACCCTGACAATTAGCAACATCTAATATTACTGGATTAATACAATGAAATTTACATCAATGATTGCTGCAATCGCTTTAAGCGCAGCCGTAGCACCAACTTTTGCAGCTGTTACTTTGGTAAAAGGCGCTGGCTTTGACAACGATGGTGGTCGTAACCTCCCAAAAGCACTGGCTGACACCTGGACTTTCAAGAGCACCGCTTTCAGAGTTAATGACAAATCTGATATCGCCTTAGATTTCAGCTTCCTCCAAAACAAAAAAGACAAAGATGGTTTTGCTCAAGGCTTAACCGTAAAGCTACTGCAAGGCATGAGTGTGCTCGATGCCCAATACACCTGGAACTTCACTAGTAATCGCACTTTTGGCGACACGCTGACTTTTGCAAATTCATTTTTTGAAACCGGCAAAAGCTACCGCTTTGCATTTGAAGGCTACACACCTAACTTTGAAGGTAAATTCAAATATTCAGCCGCTGCTGTAGCCCCAGTACCAGAACCAGAAACATATGCTTTGATGGGCTTGGGCTTAGTCGGTTTGTTGGCTGCGCGCCGCCGCAAAGCAAAACAAGCTTAATTGCTGTTCACGTAAAAAGGCCCCAAGCTAGCTTGGGGCTTTTATTTTTCTCAAACAAACATAACCAAATAATCAATTTAATAAGATATAAAATAAAGGGCCATAGCAATCAGGCTATAGCCCTTATATACAATTATTTATAGAATATTATAAACGCCAAACTTTAAGCCCTTCAGCTTCAAGTCCTTTCTGATCCAAAATACTTTTCACATCAATCACGCATCCGCCGCGAATGATTTGGCGTGCAATTTCTTCTGGAGTCAAAGCCAGATACTCTTTATGGCTAACCGCTAAAATCGTTGCATCAGCACGTGGCAATTGGCCCCACTCGGCAAGACGTACGCCATATTCCTCAAATGCTTCATCTGCATCAGCCTGTGCATCATGCACGAACACTTCAACGCCATAGCTTTGCAATTCATTAATAATATCAATGACTTTTGAATTACGTAGATCTGCACAATTCTCTTTGAATGTTAGCCCCAAGATATTAACTCGGGCACCTTTGATATAGCCACCCGCTTTAATCATTTGCTTCACGGTTTGTTCAGCAATAAATTTACCCATGCCATCATTAATGCGACGTCCAGCTAAGATCACTTGTGGATGATAGCCAACCATCTCTGCTTTATGCGTTAAGTAATAAGGATCAACACCAATGCAATGACCACCTACTAAGCCTGGCTTAAACTTCAAGAAGTTCCATTTCGTACCAGCAGCTTCAAGTACTTCATTGGTATCAATATCAAGCTTATCAAAAATGATCGCAAGTTCGTTCATTAATGCAATATTCAAATCACGTTGCGTATTTTCAATCACCTTGCAAGCTTCAGCCGCTTTAATTGTGCTGCAACGATGTACGCCAGGCTTCACAATTTGCTCATACAACGTAGCCACTTTTTCCAATGTTTCTGGTGTATCACCAGATACCACTTTAATAATCGTAGTTAAAGTACGCTCACGATCACCAGGATTAATACGCTCAGGCGAATAACCAATAAAGAAATCTTGTTTCCATTTTAAACCAGATGTTTTTTCAATTTCTGGAATACAAACTTCTTCAGTTGCGCCAGGATAAACCGTCGATTCAAAAATAACCGTTACACCCTTTTTGATGTATTTACCAATAAATTGGCTAGCACCGATTAGTGGTGAAAAATCAGGACGATGAGCTTCATCAACAGGCGTCGGTACTGCGACGATAATAAAATCAGCATCTTTCAAGATGGCCGGATCTGAGTGGTATTCGGCATGAATAGCCTCTGCCATTTGCTCATCCGACAACTCATAAGAAGGGTCTTTACCTTCGCGGCATTTATTGACTTTATGCTCCGCAATATCAAAACCAATTGTACGTCCATGCTTACCAAATTCAACTACCAATGGTAGACCTACGTAACCTAAACCTAAAACTGCAACAACACTCATTTTAAAACTCCCTGTTATGATTCAATAAATTGTCGTAATGCTTGAATAAACTCAATCGGTTGTGCTGGTCGTGAAGTAGACTCAATATCACGAGCTAAAAATTGATCTAGTTGACTCGCTAAATCGGCCTCTTCCCATGCCACACTAATACCAGCACGTGGCTCTAAAGCACGAGCTGACGCAAGTTGGTGGTCATTTCTCGTTTCGCGTAGTGAGCCTTTTCTAGGCAAAAGTACTAATGGTTTTCCAAACTCACAGGCAGAAATAACGGAACCCATACCCGCATGTGCAACCACTAAATCACATTCGCCCATTATTTTTTTAAATTCAGCAGGCGCTAATGTCTTTACTGATTTCATATTTACAGGCGTATATTCAGAAAAACCAATTTGCGCAAATACACTCACTTCAGGATGCAAAGCAGCCCATTGATCCATCGCAATCGTTAAACGATCAAAGGGCATTTGCGAACCAACCGTCATAAAAATCATAATACAGACCCCAAATAAACTGGCCCTTCAGGTTTAGCCAAATGCGCCCATTGCGTGAGCCATAAATCAACATGTGGGCCAACTTTACGGCCAGATAAAGACAATTCTTCAACATTGGCAATACTGTCAATCCAAACCGTTTTGGATCTACATAATAATTTTGCCAAACGCAAAGCTAAATAACCCGGCGCAGCACCCGTTGTAATCACAACATCAGGGCGCTCTTTGAGAATAATGAGCAGTAATTGGAAAACTAATACTACTAAGCCTAATTTATCCCAACGCGTTGCATCACGCACCGTATAAAACTTGGCGCCTTGAGGAGTATCCTGCTGATAATCAGGCTGTACCGTCACAAATACTGCATTAGCTTGCTCAAATGCAGGAAATAAACGCCGTAATTGCACCCAATGTCCACCACCAGAAGCAACCGCTAAAATTTTAGTTTTCATTTTTTAAACTCACCACACCCAAATTTCGATAAACATCACCGAGTTGTGACAATACGATATTCATTTCAAACTCATTCTGAATTCGACCTTTTGCCGAAGAAACTAATGAGTTTTTAAAATCAGAATCCGAAAATATTTTTAATATGGCCGCTTGCAAAGCTGCAATATCACCAGCCTCGAACAATATGCCATCCACGCCCGAACGGCATATATCAGGAATGCCACCCACCGTCGTAGAAATCACAGGAATACCGTAAGCCATCGCCTCCAAAATGCAGACAGGAAGCCCTTCAAAATACGAAGGTAATACAAACAAATCAGCACACTCTAATTCACGCTGTTTCGCCTCACCAGCAATCCAGCCAGTAAGAATAAGCTGATCCTTAATACCTAAGTCATTCGCCAATTGGGCGACTGCATCCAGCTCACCATCACCAGCTAAAACTAATTTAGAGTCAGGGTATACACCCAGAACCCCCTTAAATGCTTTTACAAGATCATACACCCCTTTCTTATCCCGTAATCGACCGAGGAAAAGTATGCGTTTTTCAATCGGCGTCCGATTGGTATCGGGCAATTCAATTGGATTAGGAAGTGCGATTGGCCTGCATTGAGGCTCAATGGCTTGCAAAACAGCAACCCAACGCTCAGAAAGCACCACCACCACATCGACGCTGCGCAACACCCAGCGAATAAACCGCTGCCCTAAAGCCCCACACTCTTGGTGGTAAAACACGGCAAACTCACCGCTATGTAAATGAAAAATCGTCTTCGCCCCAAAGCAGCGCGCTAAACACAGCAGCGAGGCTTTACGCCAAAAACTCGCCCGCGATGCCGAATGTGCATGCACCACGGCAACCTTTCCAGCCAGCAGCCACATCAATAAACGGCCAGCTGCCAAAAGTGCCATGCCCAATTTATTTAAGGGATTAGCAGAACGATAAGTGGGTAAAAACCGAATTGGCCACTGCTGAAATAAGCCGCCCTCTTTATAGCTTTGCAAAACAGCAGTGATGCCACCAGGACTAATCCAATCCGTTCCTAAAATTACGATGCTTTTTATCATTTTTTAAAATTATGGTAATTAACAGTATTTTCAGGAGTGTTATATTTAATCACTTTTGCGGGAATCCCAACTGCAACTGCATAATCAGGAATATCCTCTAATACGACTGCATTTGCACCGATTGACGCATACTTACCAATGCGGACATTACCAATCACTTTTGCCCCTGAACCAATAAATGCACCTTGCTCTATAACAGGAACATTGACATCTCCAGATCGCCCTCCGATAGTTACACCAGTAGCTATAACTACATCATCTTTAATGACTGCATTCCGGTGAATCACAGTTCCTAAACCGCCGTAACTAATCACTACATTTTTACCTATCTTTGCAGATGGCGGCAAAACAACAGAAAAAATAATTCTATTGAATGCACGTAAAAGCCATGGAAGAAGAGGCACCTTCATTCGCCATAAAAAATGAGACAGCCGATAGATTTTTAACATATTTCACCTAATTATTTTTTTAAGTCCAGTAAAACCTTTGACGCCATAAACCAAGAAAGCAAGAATAGCGACAACAGAAACAAAGTACACTGCGGTTCCCTCAAGGAGTACACAAAGTGCCATCAATAAAAACAACATGTATTGAACAAAAATGCCTTTAAGAAAATAATTTTGTTTTAAAAACAATTTGAAAATAAATAATAATTGAATGCAATGAATACAAACAACATATAAAAAAATACAGAAATACAATGAAGATCCATGATAGGCAGAGAGTAGGAAAACCAAAAACCCACCACCTGCTACTATACAATTTTGAATAGTTAAATAATGTTCTTTCGAGTCTGAGAAATAAAAAATCTCAAGAATACGTCGAATAGGGAAAACGGCAATCAAAATCACAACAAGTGCTAAAATTGGCTGCGCTGCTCGATATTTTTCGCCCACAAAATAACCGATCATATTTGAACCAAAAACCACAACAAATGCTGAAATCATAGACAAAATAAACAAACTAAACTTTGACAATTCAAGAACAGATGCAATGGAATTTTGATTAAATCCAGATGAATTAACTTTTGCCA
>CAUPHX010000106.1:0-9341 GCA_963511125.1 uncultured Deefgea sp.
GCCACAGACGACGGCAAATAGCATTGCACAGAGGGATAACTCCACCGTAGCGGGGAATAGTTTCAGGAATTCAGCCATCACCGGTTCGTGCGTGACCATCGATTCACCGAGATTGCCTTGCAATAAATTGCGCAGATAATCCCAGTATTGAACGTACAAAGGCTGATCCAGCCCCAAGCGCTGCATGGCGGCACGATAAAATTCAGGGTCAAGTCGACGCTCGCCGACGAGCAGCAAGACAGGGTCGCCGGGAATCATATGGATCAGCGCAAAGGCCAGTAGCGTAATACCCAAAAAAGTAGGAATTGCGACTGAGATGCGCTTGAAGATAAAGCTAAACATAAGCACTCTCCCCGTGGAAAACAGCACGGGCGGTTAGACTATAGAGCATAGAAAAGGCCCAATCCCAGAGCGGGATTGGGCGAAGCAGTGAATTATTTTACCGTCACGCCGTAAAATGAATTGAGACCAAATGGACTTACTTTAAAGCCTGTAACTGATTTGCTCAGTGGCTGATAGACCGTTGAATGTGCAATCGTTGTCCACGGTAATTCACGTTTGAAAATTTCTTGGGCTTTTTCGTAAAGCTTGCTGCGCTCTGCTTGATTGCTCAGCGTACGGGCTTTGACGACCAAGTCGTTAAACTCTTTATTGCACCAACGAGCGTAGTTATTGCCACCAACGGCCTCGCAACCCAAGTTCACGCCCAACCAGTTGTCTGGATCACCATTGTCACCAGTCCAACCAATCATCACTGTGTCGTGTTCACCTGCTTTAGCGCGTTTGAGGTATTCGCCCCATTCGTAGCTAACGATTTTGGCTTTAATGCCAATCTTGGCCCAATCGGCTTGGATCATTTCCCCCATGAGTTTGGCATTGGGATTGTAAGGACGTTGCACTGGCATCGCCCATAGGGTGATTTCAGTGCCTTCAGCAATGCCTGCTTTTTTTAGCAAGGCTTTTGCTTTGACTGGATCGAAAGCCGCGTCTTTGAGCTTTTTATTGTATGACCATTGTGTCGGCGGCATTGGGTTAGCTGCTGGCTGGCCTGCGCCTTGGTACACCGCGGCCAAGATGGCCGGTTTATTGATCGCCATATCGAGTGCTTGGCGCACTTCGAGTTTATCCATTGGTTTCTTTTCGACGTTGTAGCTCAACCAGCCTACATTGAAACCCGCTTGTTTTAGTAAGTTGAGTTTTGGATTCGCTTCAATCGCTTTCAAATCAGCTGGACGCGGATAGGCCATCACTTGGCATTCATTTTTTTGTAGTTTTTGATAGCGCACAGATGGATCGGTGGTGATGGCAAAAATCAATTTATCGAGTTGGACCTCGCCTTTGCGCCAATAATCTTTATTGCCATCAAAGCGACCATTGGAGTCTTTCTGGTAGCTACGGAATACAAATGGACCGGTGCCGATGGGTTGAGTATTGATTTGGTTGGCTTTGCCTGATTTCAGAAGCTGTTCTGCATATTCAGCGGAGTGAATTGATGCAAATGACATCGCAACATTTTGTAAGAAAGCGGCATCGACGGTTTTTAGCTTGATGCGTACAGTATGGGCGTCCACTTTTTCAATCGCAGTAATATTGCTATCCAAGCTCATGTCAGACGCATACGGGAAGTCAGTCGGTGCTGCTTTATTAAACGGATGGTTTTTATCAATCATCCGCTGAAATGTGAACACGACGTCATCAGCGTTGAATTCACGCGTCGGTTTGAAATAAGGTGTGGTGTGGAACTTCACGCCTTTGCGTAGATTGAATGTATACGTCAGACCATCGCTTGATACATCCCATTTTTCGGACAAACCGGCGCGAATTTGTGTTGAGCCGCGCTCAAACTCGGTAAGACGGTTAAAAATAGTCTCGGCAGAGGCATCAAAATCAGAGCCCGATACTTGGCGGGATGGATCAAAGCCAGTAGGACTCGCTTCGGAGCAATAAATCAAAGTTTTGTTGGCTGCGAGCGTTGTGCCAGCAAGCAAGGCTAGCGAGGTGGCCAGCATCAGTTTGCGTAGTTCAAATTGCATTGAGTATTCTCCGGAGTCATAAAAAAGGCCGTTGATTGGGTTCAATCTAACGGCCATGCTAAAGGGTAAAGTTAAGCATCCAAATCGGGAATAACCCGCACAGCTTCAGTTTTTCTGATTTCCGTCAAGATGCAGCGTCGGTGTATTTTTACTCAATCAGTTCTTTGTAGGCGTACCAAGTCGCATGGCCAAGTAAGGGAAAAATCACAATAAGGCCAATGAGATAGGTGGCAAAACCAATCGCGGTCAATCCAACCAGGATGGCCGCCCACACCATCATGGCGGGGATGTTTTCTGCAACGGCGCGCAGACTCGTCATCATGGCGGTGACGCTGTCGACTTCACGATCTGCTAGTAGCGGAATAGAGACAGCAGTCAGCGCAAAGACAAAACAAGCCAACACAAAACCAGATGCCACCCAAATCATCGTGAACGGTAGAAGCTCTCCAGTGAGTGAAGCAATAATCGAATCTGAACCGGTAATTTGTCCTGGCACCATCAGTGCAAACAAAATCGCCGAGGCGCGCTCCCATGCAATCGCCACCATCGCCAAAATGACACCTAAAAATGCCAACTGCCCACCGTTTTTATAGAGGTCGTGAATGGATTGCATAAATGACGTTTCACGGCCTTCATCACGTTCGCTGGTGAGTTCATAAATCCCTGCCGCTCCTAATGGCGCCAGCAATAAAAACCCCGTAATCGCGGTCGTAAAAAGATGAATATTTTGCTGAGAAAACAATAACAAACCGCCACCAACGACGGCAATGATGACGCCGTACATCAAGCTAGGCGCAGGATGCCGCATCATATCGGCCCAGCCCATTTTTAGCCAAGCGATTGGACGGCCGACAGTGATTTTTCGCGTGACCGGCATGGTGAAATGCTGGTCGAGTTCGTTGAGATGTAAATCCATGATATCGCCCTCCCAAGAGCAAATCACAACAATGAGTGATTAGCTTTTTGATAGTCGTAACTGAGGTTAGTTTCTACGTTTTCAGATAAGCGGCCATTGCTGCAATGCAGCATTTTACTATTTTAATCAATGGCTTGCGTGTTATGAATTCTCTACTACTGTGAAATCACCAGTCAGCAGGAGTTTGATGAATGCTTAGACGTCTATTGGGATTCGGTGTGTTTTTCGCAGCTCAATTGGCGTGGGCTCAGGATGCGATTTGGACATTTCAAGCCCCTGTTACGGGTATTGCGCGGCAAATTGAATCGTTGCATACGTGGTTGATGCTGGTGATTTTTGTGATTTTCTTCTTGGTGTTTGGTTTTATGTTTTATGCCATTTTGCGCCATAGAAAATCGCTAGGGCATGAAGCCAAACCCTTTCATGAGAACACCTTGGTTGAAATCCTGTGGACACTCATTCCCGCCCTCATTTTACTGGGCATGGCTTGGCCTGCTGCCAGCGTGATTCTGGCGCAAAAAAATACTCATGGCGCGGATTTCACCATTAAAGCCACTGGTTTTCAGTGGTTTTGGGCCTACGACTACCTCGACCACGGATTTGGTTTCAAAAGCAAACTGGCCACCCCACGTGAGCAAATTGAAAACTACACCGAAGCTGGCCAGAGCAAAAATCCACACTATTTGCTTGAGGTTGATGAACCTTTAGTGGTGCCTGTCGGTAAAAAAATTCGTATTTTAACTACTAGCAATGATGTGATTCATAGCTGGGGGATTCCGGCGTTTGGCGTTAAACAAGATGCAATCCCCGGTTTTATCCGCGACACGTGGTTTAAGGCTGAAAAGATTGGGACTTTCCGTGGGCAATGTGTTGAGTTGTGCGGTAAAGATCATGCTTTTATGCCGATTGTAGTGAAAGTGGTTTCTGATGATGATTTTGCCAAATGGATCGCCATACAGCAGGCACGCGCCAAGGCGGCAAAAGATGACCCTAATAAGGCCTGGACTCGGGCGGAGTTAATTGTTCGTGGGCAGCAAGTTTACGAAGCCAATTGCGCGGCCTGCCATAAATCAAACGGTGTAGGCGGTGGCGCATACCCCGCAATTGCTGGCTCAAAAATCGCCACGGGTGCCAAAGCTGGGCATATCAATTTGGTATTGATGGGTAAGAATGCGATGCCAGCTTGGTCGGCACTGTCGGATGTTGAGTTGGCCGCGGTGCTGAGTTATCAGCGCACTAGCTGGGGTAATCAGGCAGAAATCATATTGCCTGCAGAAATTCGTGCGGCGAGATAAAGGGATTAACGATGTCAGCTACTTTGCAGCATTCGGATCACGAACAGGCCCATGCGAACCATGGCGGTTGGCAACGCTGGCTATATGCGACCAATCATAAAGACATCGGCACGCTGTATTTGTGGTTTGCGTTTACGATGTTTATTACCGGTGGCGTGATGGCGCTAGGGATTCGGGCGGAGTTATTTCAGCCCGGCTTGCAATATTGGCAGCCTGAATTCTTCAATCAACTGACCACGCTACACGGGATTATTATGGTATTCGGCGCGATTATGCCGGCATTCACAGGACTGGCGAATTGGATGTTGCCACTGATGATTGGTGCACCCGATATGGCGTTTGCGCGGATGAATAACTGGAGTTTTTGGCTATTACCACCGGCTGCTGGATTGCTGATTATTTCGCTGTTTGTTCCGGGTGGTGCGGCGGGTGGTGGCTGGACTTTATATCCACCGCTGTCGATTCAAAGCGGAATGGGGATGGATTTGGCGATCTTTAGCATTCATTTACTGGGTTTGTCGTCGATTATGGGGTCAATTAACATCATTACGACGGTGCTGAATATGCGCGCACCGGGGATGACCTTGCTGAAGATGCCGCTATTCGCGTGGACTTCGCTGGTGACGGCGTATTTGTTGATTGCGGTGGCGCCGGTGCTTGCGGGCGCAGTGACAATGCTGCTGACTGACCGGCATTTTGGCACGCACTTTTTCAAAGCCGCGGGCGGCGGTGATCCGGTGTTATTCCAACATATTTTCTGGTTTTTCGGCCACCCCGAGGTCTATATCATGGCTTTGCCTGCCTTCGGGATCGTGAGCCAGATCATTCCTACATTTGCTCGTAAACCACTGTTTGGCTATGTATCCATGGTGTATGCGACCTGCTCAATTGCGATTTTGTCGTTTATGGTTTGGGGGCATCATATGTTCGCCGTCGGTATGCCGGCCACGGCGCAGCTGTTTTTTATGTTTCTGACGATGTTGATTGCGGTGCCGACCGGCGTGAAAGTCTTCAATTGGATTGCGACGATGTGGCAGGGCAGTATGACGTTTGAAACACCGATGCTGTTTGCGATTGGCTTTGTATGTTTGTTTACCGTCGGCGGCTTTTCGGGGCTGATTTTATCGATTGCACCGGTCGATACGCAGATGCACGATACCTATTATGTCGTGGCGCATTTTCACTATGTATTGGTCGCTGGCGCATTATTTAGCTTGTTTGCAGCCGTATACTACTGGTTGCCAAAATGGACTGGCTATATGTATCACGAAGGCCGTGGGCAGTTTCATTTCTGGTGGTCGATGATTTGGTTCAACGTGACCTTTTTTCCGATGCACTTCTTGGGTCTGGCGGGTATGCCGCGGCGGATTCCAGATTACGCGCTGCAATTTACTGACTTTAATGCGCTCGCCAGCGTCGGCGCATTCTGCTTTGGTCTTGGGCAGATTTTCTTTTTATTTAACGTCATTCATACCATAAGAGGCGGCGTTGGTCCTGCGCCAAATTGCCCGTGGGAAGGGGCTAATACGCTGGAATGGGAAGTCGCATCTCCCGCGCCGCATCACACTTGGGAAACACCGCCTGATTTAGCAACGGTACGGCGTGGTTTTCGTGCGCAAGGTTTGGAGCATGATGAATGAACAGCAATCAAAAGACGGCACTCAAACTCATTTTATTAGCCGCACTTTTTTTCATCATCGTGATTGTTCGGCAAGTTAATGTAGTGGGGTAATTGATTGTAGCTATTGATTGATAATGCCTACATTCATATACATCTAAAGGTGTTGCGATGGTTAATCTAGCGCAGCGGAATCAACAGCTCGCAATCCGTTTGGCGTGTATTGCGTTACTGATGTTTGGTTTTGGCTATGCCTTATCGCCGATGTATGGCGTATTTTGTCAAGCTTTGGGCATAGATCGGGCGCAAGCAGGCATTACCCATGCTGGTGCCGCTTTGCGTTTGGAGTTCGATACCAATGTGGCGAGTGGCGTGCCTGCCACATTAGCGGCGCTCGATACGGTGCAGGTGGTGCAGCCCGGTGGCATTGTGAAGGCGAGATTTGCCTTGGTGAATCAATCTGATCAGCCACTTAAACTCAGGGCTATTCCCAGTTTTTCACCGGTACGCGCGGCGGGATTATTGCAAAAATTAGAATGTTTTTGTTTTGATGAATTGGTCTTGGCGGCGCACGAACGGCGTGAAGTGACGGTGGTGTTGTTGGTGGCGGATCAATTGCCAACAGAAATGGGCGCAGCGACTTTATCGTATAGCTTGCAAGCGGTTGGCGCAGCGCAATGAGCTCGCTTCTGGCCGCATTCAAAGCCGTGTTGGCTGGATTTTTTGGGGTGCGCAGCCGAAAAAATGCTGAGCACGCGCCCATTAAATTGGCGCATTTGATTGTGATGGCGCTGCTCTGTGGCTTGCTCTTGGTGGGCTTGTTACTGAGTTTGGCGCGGTATCTGGTGCAGCAGGGAGGTGGGTAATGAATGTAGAAAATGGCGTTCACGATGCGCATTATTATGTGCCGCCGCCTTCTCGCTGGCCAGCGGTTGGCGCACTGGCTTTATTTTTTATGGGGCTAGGGGCTGCATTCAGTATTAACCATATCAGCATGGGGAATTGGAGTTTGCTGCTTGGGCTAGGGATTTTGCTGTGGATGTTGTTTGGCTGGTTCGGTGATGTGGTCCGTGAATCCGAGGCGGGCAGTTATGGTCAGCAAGTGGATTATTCGTTTCGCTGGGGAATGAGCTGGTTTATTTTCTCGGAAGTGATGTTTTTTGCCGCCTTCTTTGGCGCTTTGTTTTATACCCGCATTATCTCAGTGCCTGAGCTAGGATTTTTTAGTGATACCCAAGCTATGCTCTGGCCCCAATTTACGGCCGCTTGGCCGCAATCCACTGGGCCAAAAACTGCGGCTTATCAGGTGATGGGGGCAATGGGTTTGCCCGCGATCAATACCGCGATCTTGCTCACTTCGGGCGCTACCTTAACGTGGGCGCACTGGGCTTTGATTGCCCAAAAACGGCGGCAACTGAGTTTGGGCTTAGGCATCACGGTGCTGCTGGGAGGTCTGTTCCTTGGCCTACAAGTTTACGAGTATCGCCATGCTTGGGGTGAGTTACATCTGACATTGGCTTCGGGTGCGTATGGCGCGACGTTTTATATGTTGACGGGTTTTCATGGCATGCACGTGTTTGTTGGGACGCTGATATTAGCGGTGATGTGGTTTCGGGTACAAAAAGGCCATTTCACCCCGCAACATCATTTCGGTTTTGAAGCAGCGGCGTGGTATTGGCACTTTGTCGATGTGGTTTGGTTACTGCTATTTATCTTGGTGTATTGGCTCTAATCGGCCCCATTTTCTAGCATGGAATTTTTAAAAATAAAGTAGTTTTACGTTTAAATCGTCTTTTATACCGTCTAACCATTGGGTCGAATCCAGCCCATAAAGCCCGCTAGTATTAAAAACAGAAAGAGCGCGATGGACAACCCAATGCGCCAAGTTAATGCCAATAGCAGGCCCTGTGAAGCACCACGGATTAGCCGAGTTAAGGCTTGGCCCATCAACAAAATGATGGCAAGGAGCACAATGATGACGACGATTTTCATAAGTAGTCCTCCAATTCATCAGACTAGGCCAAGTCGCCAAGTTTTGCGCAAGCGTCAATATGCGGCTTTGATTTCATTGGCCGCCTTGGTCTTGCTGACTAGTATTTTGGGCGTGTGGCAACTCTGGCGTGCGCAGCAAAAACAGCATTTACTAAGTGAAATTGAGGCGCAACAGGCTTTACCCGAATTAGTGTGGTCAAAAGGGATTCCGCCGCCTTGGCGCTTACTTCAGTTAGATGGGAAATGGCTCAATCAGGCTGAAATCATGCTGGATCGGCGCATCTTCGAAGGCAAAATTGGGTATTACTTGATTACGCCATTTCAGCTCAAAGATGGCAGCATTATTATGGTCAATCGGGGGTGGTGGTCACCGGGTGAGCGATTAACGCCACCCCCCGCTGTTGGCTCGCCGCAGATTGTGGCTCAACCTTTGCCACGCTACTTTGAATTAGGCGAAACCCCAATTCAGGGGATCGTATTCCAAAATTTAGATCTGGGCCGATTTGCTGCTTGGGCGCATTTACCTACTCCTATCGCTTATGGCATCGCCCGAGAGGCTCCGCTCGGCATACAGCAGTTGAAAACAAACCCACCCTTAGCGGTCGAGCGGCATTTAGCGTATGCACTCAGTTGGTGGTGCATGAGTGGATTGGGTATTTTTTTGTGGTTGCGTTTTTATCGGGCAATAAAGGCAGCGTATGTCGCCAAAGACTAAGTCTAGAATGCCCTTGCTAGCGATACTGCTGCTCTGTATTGCGCCGATTGTGCTGGCTCAGTGGCTTTGGAGTCGTGGCGATGTTCGAGGTGGCGATAGCTACGGCCAATTACTGGCAAAGCCAGCTGTAAATCCTGATATACAGTGGCGCTTGCTGGCACACGACCCTGCTGGTTGTTCGGCGCAGTTACACAGTCTGGCGCAAAGTGCGCAGCAATTTCAAATCGCCCAAGGCAAAGAGCGTGAACGGATCCGGAGTATCGCGGCTTGCGATCTCACCTTGTCGCCGCAGTTTTCGCTGGGGCTTTATCTGATTGATCCGCACGGCAATGCGGTGATTTTTTATCAGCCAGAGCAATTATCTCAAGTCGATGGGCGGCAGAAAGTAATCCGCGAGATCGGCAAAATTCTGAAAAATAATCGCGGATTGGGTTAGTGATCGTTGCTATGCGTTTTACGACTGTGCTGGGTTGATGGTGATTCAATGAAAATTAAAGCATTGTTTGTGGTGGTGATGGTTTGGACGCTGGCTTTACTGATGCTCGGTGCCTATGTGCGTTTATCCGATGCGGGCCTAGGTTGTCCAGATTGGCCTGGTTGTTATGGGCAGCTAACCGCGCCCGACGAGGCGCATGAAATCGCGCTGGCGCAACAGCGATTTGCGGGTGAAGTCGACACACTCAAAGGCTGGATAGAAATGAGCCATCGCTATGCGGCGGGGACTTTGGGCTTGTTGGTTGTGGCACTCAGTCTGGCTTTAGCCACGCAGCGA
>CAUPHX010000107.1:0-9339 GCA_963511125.1 uncultured Deefgea sp.
ATCGAATCAGCGGGCGCAAAAACCGGCAAAGCGCACGCGATCAAGAGCCACCATAATGTCGGCGGCTTACCAGAAACGATGAAATTGAGCTTGCTTGAACCATTGCGCGAATTGTTTAAAGACGAAGTGCGTGAACTCGGCGTGGCGCTCGGCCTCGCGCCAGAGCTGGTTTACCGTCACCCATTCCCAGGCCCAGGTCTGGGCGTGCGGATTCTTGGCGAAGTGAAGCAAGAGTTTTGTGAATTACTCAAACGCGCCGACGCGATCTTTATCGAAGAACTCCGCGCTGCGGTCGATGAAAAAAGCGGCAAAAACTGGTACCAACTCACCAGCCAAGCGTTTGTCGTTTTCCTACCAGTGAAATCAGTCGGCGTCATGGGCGATGGCCGCACCTACGATTATGTGGTTGCACTACGCGCAGTGGTCACCAGCGACTTTATGACTGCGAAATGGGCCGAATTACCGTACGACTTGCTCGGCAAAGTATCCAACCGCATTATCAACGAAGTACGCGGCATTAATCGTGTGGTTTATGACGTAAGCGGAAAACCACCGGCGACGATTGAGTGGGAATGATCCCGCATACGTCCGGCACTAAGTAGCAGCATAAACCCCTCAAGCCCGCGTCAATGCGGGCTTTTTTACGTTTTGGCTTGGCATTGACTGGCCAGGTTTAGCAGCACCAAGCATTCGTTTTTTCATGCCACTGCAAATGACTTTCTTTTTTTAAGAGACCATGATCGGCCGCCAATACGATGCTAAGTTTTTTGGCACTCATGATAAAACATCGCTACCGTACTTTGTTGATAAGGCTTTTAGCGCATAAGAACTGATTTTTTGATCATAAAAAAGCCGCTACGACGTATCACAGCGGCTTGAATTGCTCAGTTATAACTACTCAGTGGTTTCAGCTTGATCGACTACAGCCTCTGGCGGCATTGTTTTTGGGTAGAAGATCCAGCTCCGCGCCAGTTCATAAAATACCGTCAGTAGTACTGGGCCGATAAAGACACCCAGCATTCCAAAAGCCAGAGCGCCACCCAAAACACCAAACAAAATCAAGATAAATGGTAAACGACTGCCTTTGCCAATCAACAAAGGCTTAATGATATTGTCTGCCGAACTGACCACTAGCAGCATCCACAGCACCATAAAAATGGCCCATGCAACTTCACCTTGGTGATACAACCATGCCGCTGCAGGTAAACCAAGCAATACAGGCCCGCCTGGCAGCAAGGCTAAGATAAAACTCGCAAAGCCCAACGAAGTTGCATTCGGGACACCGGCGATGAAATAAGCAAACCAAGACAAAATAGCCTGCACCACTGCTGTGCCCATAAAGCCATACACCACGCCTTTGGTTGAACTCAGTGAAACCGCTAATAATTCAGTACTACGCTCGCCGGCAACGCGTTCCATAAAGCCATGAATCCACGCTAGTAAGTCTTCACCATCCAAATAGATAAAAAAGGCAATAAACAAGCTCATCGCCAGCAGCATCATGCCGCTACCAATCTCAGTGACCAACATGAGTAGAATTTGTGATGCGGGCGTAATATAGCTACGAATCGTGTCCAATGTTTCTGTATCTCTAGCGCCAAGTTTTAGCCAAAATTGTTCAATGCTAGAACCAACCAGCGGTACGCTGGCCAACCAATCAGGTATCTTAGGCCAGCCGTTGCTGAATGACTCCTTCACCTGAATACCCCACTCTGTGGCTACAGAGACAAAATCACTCGCCGCAAAAATAACGGGTAATAAGAAAAACCCACCAAAAGCCAGCATCATCGTGAGCGCGGCCAAAGCGCGTCGCCCCTTATACAGCTGGACTAGTTTTAGATAGGGCTTCCAAGTTGAAAGCACCAAAATCCCCGCCCATAAAGTCGCAGCGAGAAACGGCTTGATAATTGCAAAAATGGTCAGCGATAAAAGGCATATCACAGCCAGCGCAATCAACGGCTCAATCAAATCAGCAGTTTTATTTTTCATTCAGGCTCAATCCAGCAAATAAAAGTGCCCATAGGATATGCGAAAACGTAAACGTTCTGTATTCCTACGGTAAAAAATATTGCAATTGCACAAAAAAAATCGCCCCAGAAACACCAGGGCGATTGATAAAACGCGGCAGAACACGACTTACCGACTTTGATTGGCCGTCATCCGTGCACGATAAATTAGCAAACCCATCATATTGGCGACATCTCGGCGTACCTGTAGTGAATCTACTCGGCCAAAGCGATCACTTAATGCCTCATGCACTTCACAAGCCAAATGAAATAACAGTGGTTTTTCACTCAAAGGCGCCTTCACGAGATAGTGATTAATTTCATTCACGATTTGATCAGCAAGTTCATCTGGGTAAGTTGCATTCGACGTCAAAATACAATCCAGCAAGCGAACGCCAATCACCCCCATTGATAGCAACTGAATTGTCATCACAAGCTCCTACGCAAAGTACAACATAGCTTTACTCTAGTGAGCAAAATCAGGCTTTGTGACGGAATCCGTCAAACGGTAATGCGGGTATTTCAGTAGCGACAAGGCTGTGTATTTCTTCTACATTGCGATGATGCAATGCACCATTACGAGGAAATAATTTATGTGCGGAATTGTTGGCGCGGTATCAGATCGAAATGTAGTCCCCATGCTATTAGCAGGCTTAGCTCGACTCGAATATCGAGGCTATGACTCCAGTGGTATCGCCCTCAATGGCCTGCATCAACTCGAGCGCATTCGTGTTGCGGGCCGAGTCGCTGATTTAGCAGCACACTGCCAGCACAGCCAAGGTACAAGTGGCATCGCACACACCCGATGGGCTACGCATGGCATTCCGTCCGAAGCCAACGCGCACCCGCATCAAGGCGGCGACTCGATCATGCTGGTGCACAATGGCATCATCGAAAACCATGCCGAATTAAAGCAAGAGCTGCAAGCAGCTGGCTATCGCTTTACCTCAGAAACCGATACTGAAGCCATCGCCCATTTAATCCATTTTGAATACCAACGCCACGGCAATTTACAAACTGCAGTTCAAGCCGCTATCCCACGTTTGCATGGTGCATTTGCGATTGGTGTCAGTTGCATTCACGAACCCAATCTACTCATCTGCGCGCGCCAAGGTAGCCCCTTAGTCTTGGGTTTGGGCTTTGGTGAACATTTTTTTGCATCTGATATTGCAGCGCTACTGCCGCTCACTCAACGGATGATTTACCTTGAAGAAGGCGACCTTGCCGTTGTGCAGCGCGAAGCAATCCACATTTACGACCTCAATGGCGTAGCGGTCACTCGTCCAGCCCGCACATTGGATGTAGTCACCGATTCAGCTGACCTTGGCCCCTATCGCCACTACATGCAAAAAGAAATCTTTGCCCAACCCACCGCACTCGCAGACACCCTCGCAGCCGCGCTCAAACAAGGTTTTTCGCCCGAACTTTTTGGCGAAAATGCCGCTGAAATTTTTAGCAAAACCAGCGCGGTACGGATTGTAGCCTGCGGCTCGAGCTACCACGCGGGACTCGTGGCCCGATATTGGATTGAGGAATACACGGGTTTACCCGTCAGTGTCGATATTGCGAGTGAATACCGCTATCGCAGCGGCCGAGAGCAAAATGGCACTCTCATTGTGGCCATTTCGCAATCGGGTGAAACTGCTGATTTATTAGCCGCACTGCGCTCAGCCAAAGAACGCGGCCAAGTGAATGTATTGGCGCTTTGCAATGTTGCCCACTCTACCCTCACCCGTGAAGCAGACCTCGTCACCTTGACGCACGCGGGTATCGAAATCGGCGTTGCCTCAACCAAAGCATTCACCACGCAACTCGCCGCCCTATTTACACTCGCAGGCGCACTGGCGCACAGCCGGCAAACCTTAGCGCCAGAAGCACTCACCGAACTCGCCAACTGGCTACCGCGCCTGCCCGCCATGCTCAATGATGTTTTCCCACTAGAGAGCCAAATCGAAGAATGGTCACATCTTCTTAGCCATTATGATCACGCCCTGTTTTTGGGCCGACACACCCTCTTCCCGATTGCATTAGAAGGCGCGCTCAAACTGAAAGAGATCGCCTATATCCACGCCGAAGGCTACGCCGCTGGGGAGCTTAAACACGGACCACTCGCACTAGTAGATGAAAACATGCCCGTCATTGTCTGCGCAGCGAACGATGCCTTATTTGATAAATTATTATCCAACCTACGAGAAGTTGAAGCGCGTGGCGGTAAAATTTTCTTGATCGCCGAGCCTGGATGCGAAGCGGCATTTCCTTATTGCCAACAGACCATCACACTACCCTGCCTCACCGGCCCACTCGCCCCGATTGTATTCACGCTTCCCCTACAATTTCTGGCCTACCACACCGCATGCAAAAAAGGCACCGACGTCGACAAACCACGAAACCTCGCAAAAAGCGTCACAGTCGAATAATCTGGCTAAGCGCTTTTTTTGTTATTGTCTACTCATAATAAAGTCGTATCATTAATAATAAAGATGTATCATACATAATAAAGTTGTATCATGGCTCATAGACAAACTGCTGTTGTACAGCATTTCTATGGGCCATTTTCTATATGTCAAAGCGCAAATATGAGTTCGACGAGCAGAAGCTTGCTCGTTTCATTAAAGAAGGACGAGGTTTAGGTTCGGGAGCGGACTATAAACCGTGGCTAACTATCCAGGACGTCCCTTCAGAAGGTCTTGCTACTCGTGTTCCAGGCATAAAAAATAAGAGGATTCATCACGCACTTTCAGGCCTTGAGCGAAACCTTATTATTATGTTGGACTGGTCTGACGCTGTCGCCGACATTCGCGAACAATTCCCACTTGATCGGGACATCACCCGCCAAATAGCAGACTCAATGGGTGTTGCTCACCCCAAAGACCCCAGAACAAGAGTCGACATCGTAATGACCACCGATGTGCTAATCGATTTCCACCAATCATTAAATCGCTCCCCTTTTGCCTCAGCAGTTAAAGAGAGTACAACGCTTGACGACCTCAGAGTAATTGAAAAATTAGAAATAGAGCGGCGCTATTGGGCTCAACATACCGAAAAGACCGACTGGGGCATCACAACTGAAAAAGAGCTACCAAAACAACGGATAGCGAACATCGCTTGGGCTCGAGAGATGTATACGTTCGATAAGCAAGTAGTCCAATACGAGGGGTATTGGAATGACCGATGCAGTCAGTTTTTATCAATACTGAGTTCCTTACCAAACAGCACACCTCTTAAAAAATTACTGCATGCACTTGAGACCCAATATAACTTTGGTTCAGGTGAAGGCTTAACAGTTTTTCGCCATTTGATAGCAACAAAAGTAGTGTCGATCAACATGGATCAACCATTTTCGGCATCTAAAATTCAGGTAGGCGAAATACAAGTGGCACAAAAAGGAGGCTCATCATGGAAAGTCGCATGATTTTGAGCAATGATCTTCTTCAATATATAAAAGATGTAAATAGAACTATCCGCGTCCTTTGGCTAAGTCCTGACAGTGACGGAGCGTTCATTATTGATATCTACGATCCTTTTGCTCAGCCTGAGTTTGTTTCTCGCACTCAACTGCTCGCCGATATTCAGCAAGGCAATGCCCAATTAATGGAGACTGATCCATTAGCAATTTTGATCAGAGAAGAAAAAATACCCGAAAAACATATTGTCGCACGCAATCATGCATGGGAAATTATTCAATCCTTAGTAAAGAGTGCCCCAAACATTTATTTAGATTATCAACGTGGGCCTTTAATCCTACAAACCTGTAAAGAACACCGCACAACGCACAAAACTGTTTATAAATACCTCCGTCGCTTCTGGCAGCGAGGGCAAAATATAAACTCTTTATTGCCTGACTATAAAAAATCAGGCGCTAAAGGACAGCTACGAACACCGAAAACAGGTGCAAAGCTAGGACGGCCTCGTAAGTATGATAGTGACATAGGAATTAATATTTCAGAAGGCATTAGAAAAATTTTTAACATAGCGATACAACGTCACTATGTTAAAAACAAAAAGCATTCACTATCTGGTGCTTATGATGAAATGCTCAAGGATTTCTTCTTAGAACGCCATATCAATACTGAAACTGGCGAAGTCATCCACAGCTATGCAAATACTACTGAGCAAACTGCAGTACCTAGCCTTGTCCAGTTTCGTTATTGGTATGAAAAAGAAAATAATAAATTTGATATAAAACGGCAACGAATCGGTAAGAAAATATATGACAAAGATATGCGCGGATACATCAGTTCGTCTAATACTGACGTCTGGGGTCCTGGCGCTCGTTTTCAAATCGATGCAACTATTGCTGATGTTTATTTAGTTTCTCGGCAAAATCGAAATCGTATTATTGGCAGGCCAGTTCTTTATATAGTTATTGACGTATTTAGCCGTATGATCGTAGGTCTATACGTTGGCTTAGAAGGGCCTTCTTGGGTTGGTGCAATGATGGCACTCGCCAATACAGCCGACGATAAAGTTTCATATTGCAAGCGTTTTGGTATTGATATTTCAGCAGAAGATTGGCCCTGCAATCACTTGCCAGCCACATTGCTTGGAGACCGTGGTGAGATTGCGAGTCATTATATAGAAACGCTTGCAAATAACTATAATGTTATTGTAGAAAATGCTGCTCCATATCGCGCAGACTGGAAAGGCATCGTAGAAAAGCGATTTCATTTACTCCCTGCAAAATTCAAAGCCTATCTACCAGGTTACATTGAGAGTGACTTTCGGCAACGTGGAGCGCAAGATTATCGTCTAGATGCAGTTCTTGACTTAGATGAATTTACTGAAATTATTATTGCCGATATTCTGTATTACAATAATTACCATGAACTAAAAAATTACGATAAAGATAGCGATCTTGTCACCGATGAAGTTCTTACTGTTCCTGCAGACTTATGGGAATGGGGGGTTAAAAATCGAAGTGGGAAATTGCGCATCTACCCAATTGATGGAGTTCGCTTTAACTTGCTACCAACAGCAACAGCAACTGTTACCGAGATGGGCATTCGCCATAATGGAAGTTACTACATCTGTGGCATGGCATTAGAAAAAAAATGGTTGGATCGTGCAAGACAATATGGTCGCTGGAAAGTAACTATTAGCTATGATCCACGTGAGCGAAATACGATTTATCTGCACGATACTGATACTGAAAATGGATTTTTTATTTGCAATCTCACAGATCGTAGCCGAGCTGATCGCGATTTATCGGAATGGGAAATCGCCCAGAGACAACACCTAGAGAAATCAAAATCTGCCAGCCATCAAAAGATCCAAAAAACAGCAAAAGCAGATTTAACAACAAATTTTCAAAAAGTCGTTGCAAATGCTACAGCTAAGCGACAAAAGAGTTCAGTAAGTGATCTGGCTCGAACATCTGGAATTAGGGGGCATCGTGCAGAAGAAAAAGAGCATAACCGAGCCTCAGAGGCATTCCGTCTAGGTGAAAACAATACCGTAAAAGAAAAATCTGCAAAAGTAATTCCTTTTCCTTCAATTGATATTTATTCAGAGCCAGACATTCTGGAGATTAGATCAAAATTGAAGCTGGAAACTAAAGAGCCAAAAAATGACCTCTAAAGAACATAGCACAAAAGGCATGCTGCCTGAATATGACGGTAATCCATTTATCTCTGGACTTCCAGCACTGCAAACACAAATAGAGCTTATACAAGCCCTTGAAGCTCGCCCAATGTTTCATGAAAAAGAACGACAATACCCCTACTATGTACGAAAACACTGCCTTTTACGCCTAACAAGGTATTTTGAGCCTATGCAACGGCAAATTCAATTGGCAGAACGTTTTGGTATGCTACTTCGGCAAGGGTACATTGGGCGGAATCCGCTAACGCACGATTATATCCATCATTTGCAAAATGGAATAGAAAGGATCGAAGCCAATGATTTAATGGCTTCAACTCTTTATGCGGTTGAAAATACAGCCATGAGTTTTGCCTTAATTGGGTGTTCTGGCATGGGGAAATCAAGATCGATTGAGAAAATTCTTCATCAAATTCCGCAAAGAATTCATCATGATGATCCCTTCTCACTAAATCAGCTTACCTGGCTAAAATTGGACTGCCCATTTCATGGTTCTCCAAAACAACTTTGTATTAATTTTTTCGCCTCGATTGATAGAATTCTTGGTACGAAGTATCTAAAGCACTATGGAAAAACACGTTCTAGTATTGATGAAATGATGGTTCATATGGCGCACATAGCAAATCTACATGCTCTTGGCGTTCTTATCATCGATGAAATACAACATTTACACCATGCAAAACTGAGCTCAGAGGCCTTACTCAATTTTCTCGTTACACTAGTTAATACAATTGGCGTGCCAATTATATTAATTGGAACGTCTAGTGCAACCAGTTTACTACAAGACAATTTTAGACACGCAAGACGCGCAAATGGTTTAGGGTCACTGAACTGGGATAACCTGCCAAAAGGAAAAACTTGGGATCATTTTATTGATCAACTTTGGCAATATCAATGGACAAATACAACGACTCCCATTAGTCCAGAAATTCGAGATGTGCTTTACGATGAAAGCCAAGGTATTTTAGATGTGGTTGTGAAACTATTCATGCTGGCACAAATGCGACTTATTAGCATTAGCGAAATTCGTGAAAGCCCCGAAATTATTACGACACAATTGCTTCGCAAAGTAGCCTCAGAAGATTTTAGTATGATTGCTCCAATGATTAAGGCGCTTCGCGAAAATGATACAAAAGCCTTACTGAAATATGACGACCTTAAGCCATTACAACAGCATATTGATCAAGTAATAGCTGCAGCCATGCAATCGGAGCTGGGGCCTGAAGTCACATCAACAGCTTACCCAGATACAGCCCCAGTTGAAACGGAAGACGATGCCATCTCTAAAGTCCGGCTTAGCTTATCAAATCTGGGCGTTGCAGAAGATATAGTAGAGGTCGTAATTAAAAGAGTGGTACATGAGCACCCATCAGCTGACATCCTCTTAATGTTATCGGAAGCAGTGAAACTTCTCTCATCGCAGCCAACTAAAAAAGCTAGGTCTAAACCATCAAAACCAACCGAAACAGAGCCTCGACCAATACTTGATTTACGCGACATCGTTGCAAAAAAAGCGGGAGAACAAACGGCATATGATGCTCTATCTGCTGCAAATTTGGTGAAACTACCGCATATAGAGCTAACAGTATGATCTCGGATGCTTATTTTCCAACTCCATATCCAGAGGAGCTGCTCTACAGTTTACTAGCTCGTTATCGCCGACATTTGGGTATGCCACAGATGATGTACATGCAAGATTCGCTCTTTGCAAATCGGCATGTCATCGCGACTTATG
>CAUPHX010000108.1:0-9323 GCA_963511125.1 uncultured Deefgea sp.
ACCGTTTCTCGATGCGGCCGTGATTGCACCGATTGCCGCCAATACGCCAATCGAAATCCAAGCGAATAAAGGCGCATGGATGCAAGTCAAAGCTGGCAATGGTCAAGTCGGCTGGATTAAGCTACTCAATGTACGTACCAATGGTGGCGGCACCAATAACAGCAGCCTTGCATTGGGTAATGTGATCAAAACGGGATCTTCTGGCCAAACGGTGACCACCGGTGTGAAAGGACTATCGGCCGAAGAAATCAAACAAGCCGAGCCCAACGCTGCCGAAGTTGAAAAAATGGATAACTACGCCAGTAGCCAAAGCGAAGCAACTCGCGCCGCGCAGCAGGCCAAGCTAAAACCACAAACAGTCGCTACATTTACGACCACGAGCAGTAGCCCGACCACCACCACCGCGCCAAACAATGGGAGACGCCAATGATTCGCCGCTCACTCAGCCTATTGATGGCGAGCTATTTAGTCGCCTTGCCAGTGCATGCGTTTGACTTGGGTAAATTGCTCAGCACTGAAAACATCGAATCGATCGGCAAGATTGTTAACAACACCGTAGAAGCCAACAAAAGCCTTAGCCCGCAGCAAGAAATTGTGATGGGGCAAAGTGTAATGGCGACTCTACTGGGCGCAGCACCGCTGGTCAAAGACCCTGCATTGCAAAAGTACGTCAATCAAGTCGGCATGTGGGTAGCAGCTCAAACCGAACAAGCCGATTTAAATTGGCGCTTTGGCGTGATCGATAGCCCGAATATCAATGCCTTTGCCGCCCCCGGTGGTTATATTTTGATTACCCGTGGTCTTTGGAATCATATCCGCAATGAGGCCGAACTTGCGGCGATTTTGGGACATGAAATTACGCACGTCCTCAAAAAAGATCAGATCGAAGCGATGAAAAGCACCAATCGCGGTGCGATCTATGAAGAATTGCTCGTGCTGGGTGTGAACAACAAAGTCAAAGGCGGCGGGAAAGAGCTAGGTCGAAAAGCGGCCAAAGCGACAACCGAAGGTTTTTACATCAAAGGCCTATCCAAAGACGCCGAATACCAAGCCGACATCGGTGGCATGGTGCTGGCGGCACGAGCAGGTTACAACCCGTATGCCATGGTGAGTGTGCTGCAAACACTGGGCAATGTTAGCCCAAGTGATACCGCCGTGGCTTTGTTTTTCAGCACGCACCCCAGCCCACAAGATCGACTTGACCAAATCGATGCCAAAGTTGGCGATCAACTGGAGCAATACGCCGATGGCGTAGAAAACACCGCACGATTTAATAAAATTAAAAAATAAACCCAGACTTTTCTTCTATTACGTTTGTAACTGCGTCACTAAGGGAAATCTCGGGTAAAAAACACGGCCGCCGCAGCATCGGGCGGCCGTATAATTTGTTACTTTCAAAAATCAACCGCAAGAGCAAGCTGACTCGCGAATACCCCACCGAACGCGCGGATAAGCCTGCTCCTAGCCACTCACCACGGAGCCACAATGAACGCTTTAATTTCCACCTGCATCGAGCGGCGCGCCACGCTGGCTGCGCGATTAGAGTCAGGCGTCGTGATTGTGCCAACGACGCAAGAAATCATCCGCAACGCCGACAGTACCTACCCATTTCGATTTGACTCTGGCTTTTACTATTTAACGGGCTTCACTGAGCCTGATGCCGTTTTTGTGCAAGTCATCGGCAAGGATAAAGTCGAAAATATCCTGTTCTGCCGTGACAAAGACATCGAGCGCGAAATCTGGGACGGCTACCGCTTTGGCCCCGCCGCCGCTGCTGAACAATTTGGCTTTGACGCCGCCTATCCAATTGAAGAACTCGATAAACGTATCGTCGAGCTGATGAAAAACCAGCCCCGTATTTACTACCCGCTTGCCAAAGAAATGCGTTGGGATCGACGCATCAATCGCTGGCTCAGCGAAGTGCGCGGCCTCGCCCGCACTGGCGTTGCTGCGCCAACAGCGATGCTGGACGTACGCAGCGCGCTGGATGAAATGCGCCTATTCAAAGATAATTACGAAATAGGTATCTTGCGCCAAGCAGGACAAATCAATGCACAGGCACATATACGTGCCATGCAATTTGCGCAAGCGGGGCAATTCGAATATCAAGTTGAAGCTGAAATGCTGCACGATTATTACCGCCAAGGCAGCCGCTCACCCGCCTACAACAGCATCGTCGCCAGCGGCGCCAATAGCTGTGTGCTGCATTACGGCGAAAACAATGCCCGAATGAATGACGGCGATTTATTGCTGATCGACGCCGGTTGCGAAATCGCCGGTTACGCCAGCGACATCACGCGAACTTTCCCCGTGAATGGCAAATTCACCCCAGCGCAACGCGCGGTGTATGAGATCACCCTCGCCGCGCAAGAAGCGGCATTAGCGACAATTTACGCGGGCAGTACATGGAACGCACCGCACGACGCCGCCACTCGCGTGCTGGCACAAGGTATGATTGATCTGAAATTACTCACCGGTTCGCTGGAAGAAGTCATCGAAAAAGAAACCTACAAACAATTCTATATGCACCGCACTGGCCACTGGATGGGCTTGGACGTGCACGATTGCGGCGCGTATAAAATTGCCGGCGAATGGCGCACACTGCAATCCGGTATGGTGATGACGGTCGAGCCTGGTTTCTATATCCGCCCCGCTGCTAATGTACCAAAAGAATTCGAAAATATTGGCATTCGTATTGAAGATGATGTTTTAGTCACAGACAACGGCTATGAAAATCTGACGCAAGATTGCCCGAAAACAGTGGCTGAGATTGAAGCTGTGATGGCAAAATAACGCCGTCACCGTGAGAGCACATACTATCTACACTAGTACCAAACCATTTATTTGGATCGTCATACCGGCGTAGGCCGGTATCCAGAGCGACGGTAGAATCACCATTGCAACTAGATTCCGGCCTTGCCTTTAGGTACGCAGAGCGCCGCGGGAATGACGAATTGATGATTGTTTGTCGCTTTCTGAGTTCTGTAGATAATTAAGCATTAGGCATCACCGCAAAATTAGGAAACCCATGTTAGTCAGCAAACTCCCGCAGCACGTTGATATTGTGATCGTTGGTGGTGGCCCAGTGGGGGCGCTGTTGGCGCAGCGCTTGGCCGCCAGTGGTCACGATGCGCTGCTGGTCGAAGCCAAGCACACAGTCGGCAAAGATCCGCGTGCGTTGGCCATTGCCTACGCCAGTATACAAACCCTAGCGGCGAATGATTTATGGGATGAGTCACTGGCCGCAACGCCGATTACCCAAGTGCATGTCTCGCAAGCGGGCACCTTGGGGCGCACCGAACTCAATGCAGCGGAGCTGGATTTACCCATGCTCGGCGCGGTAGTGAAGTATGAAAAGCTGGCGCAATACGCGTTCGATCAACTTAGCGGCAATTCGGTTCGCTTGGCGCTCGGCGCGAAAGTGACGCAAATTCAGCGTTTGGCGCGCTTTGCTCAACTGACGCTAGCAACTGATTTAGGCGAACAGAAAATATCCTGTCGCTTGGTGATTTTGGCCGATGGTGGGCATTTGCTGGCTCAGCTCAACGACATCCAACAAACCGTGAAATCGTACGAGCAACATGCGGTGTTGGCAACATTGACACCCAAGCACCCCCACAAGGGTATTGCCTTCGAGCGCTTTGCAGATGATGGCCCGCTGGCATTACTCCCTACAGGTACTAATTACACCTTGGTCTGGACACAAACTCCGGAGCAAGCTGCTGCGCGCTTAACGCTGCCCGATGCTGAATTTATTGCTGAAGTCGAACAACGCTTTGCCGATCGAGTCGGTGGTTTTACCGCAGTAACAGGTCGCGCCAGCTGGCCGCTGGCCTTAAAGACCGTCAATTCAGTCGTCGGTCAACGCGTCGTGCTGATCGGCAACGCAGCGCAAACACTACATCCGGTCGCCGGACAAGGTCTCAATTTGGGTTTACGCGATGCAGCAACCTTGGCCGACGTGTTGGCGGCAACGCCCGCACGTGAACTCGGTGAAGTCGCCAGCTTGGCGCGCTACGCCAAACTACGCGCGCGGGACGCGGGGCTCGTTACCGCAGTCACCGATAGCTTGATTACGCTGTTTGATTCATCTGCATTACCGCTCAAACACGCGCGCAGTTTGGGATTATTAGCGATGGATCAATGTAGTTGCTTACGCCGTGGCTTTGCCGAACGAATGGTCTACGGCGCGCGATAAACGACTCAAACTGAAGTTTCAAACGCAAAAAAACCGCAGCCTCACTGCGGTTTTTCTTCGGGGCAACCATTACCCCTTCATAATTTCTGGCATTTTTTCAATTTCACCGACAACGACCTTAGCCATATCAGCCAACATCTCAATTTCTACGGTCGACATTTCGCGGGGATTTCGATCAATTAAACACAAAGTACCAATATTCACACCATTACTCACCGTGAGTGGCGCGCCCGCATAAAAGCGGATTTTCGGATCGCCCGTTACCAAAGGATTATCGAAAAATCGCTCATCGATCAGCGCATCGTTAATCACCAGCACTTCATTTTGCAAAATAGCATGCCCACAAAATGAAACATCGCGCGGTGTTTCAGTCGCATCCAAACCACAGATAGACTTAAACCATTGGCGATTCACATCGACCAAACTCACCACCGCGATTTGCACCCGAAAAAAACTTGCCGCTGCTCGAGTTAGATTATCAAACCGCATTTCGGGCGGCGTATCTAAAATCAAAAACTTTCGTAGCGTTTCAATTCGGAGTGTTTCATTATCGGGCTGTGCGGGTGCTTGCATCTCAATTCCATAAAGCTAAATGACCTTATCAATTATAGCCGCAAGCACCGATTCAGCAAGTCACAAGTTAATGACAAGCACATCCTGCATCCTGTGCGGGCACGGTGGAACATTTCGCGGCCTCAATCACCAAGGTTTTTCCCTCGCGAATCGCCTCGCGAGCGGCTTTCGTCGCTGCCAACATATTCACCAGCGCGGCTTCGGTTTCAGGCCAAGCGCGGGTTTTCAGGCCGCAATCCGGATTAATCCACAGGCGATCCGCAGGGACGACTTCCAAGGCTTTGGCGATTAAACGCAGCATTTCATTCACTGGTGGAACGCGTGGGCTGTGGATATCGTACACACCGGGGCCGATTTCATTCGGATATTTAAATCCACTGCCATTTTGACCACTAAACGCTTCCAGCAATTTCATATCCGAGCGGCTGGTTTCAATCGTGATCACATCGGCGTCCATCGCGGCGATTTCCGGCAGAATATCGTTGAACTCCGAATAGCACATATGCGTGTGGATTTGCGTATCGTTAGCCACGCCCGACGCTGAAATCCGGAATGACTCGCCCGCCCAAGCTAGATATTGCGCCCATTGCGATTGCTTCAGCGGCAAACCTTCGCGGAACGCTGGCTCGTCAATTTGGATGATACCGATACCGGCGTTTTCCAAATCCACCACTTCATCACGAATCGCCAAGGCGATTTGCTGGCAAGTGAGCGAACGAGGTTGATCGTCGCGCACGAACGACCATTGCAAAATCGTCACTGGCCCAGTCAACATGCCCTTCATCGGTTTCGCGGTCAGGCTTTGCGCGTAGCTGCTCCACGCCACCGTCATGGGCTGCGGGCGACTCACATCGCCAAATAACACTGGCGGCTTCACGCAGCGACTGCCGTAACTTTGTACCCAACCCAATTGTGTAAAGGCAAATCCGGACAACTGTTCGCCAAAATATTCGACCATATCATTGCGCTCGGCTTCGCCGTGTACCGGTACATCGATGCCGAGTTCATCTTGTTTGCGCACCACTAAAGCGATTTCGGCTTTCATCGCCGCATCGTAATCCGCAGCACTTAACTTGCCTTGTTTAAATGCAGCCCGCGCAGCGCGGATTTCACTGGTTTGCGGGAATGAGCCTATCGTCGTCGTTGGCAACAGCGGTAAATTAAAACGTGCGCGCTGTGCAGCTTGGCGAATTGCAAACGCCGATACGCGTTGGTCGGCGTTGCTCGGCAGTTGCGCCAAACGCGTCGCTACAGCAGGATTATGAATTCGCGTCGAAGTGCGGCGATTGGCTTGTGCAGCCGCGTTAATCGCCAATTCTGCCGCGACATCAGCACCATTCAGCGCGCGTTTTAGCACGCGGATTTCAGCGAGTTTTTGTTTGGCAAACGCCAGCCACGATTTCAGTTCAGCGTCGAGTTGTTCTTCTTGCGCCAAATCGACCGGCGTATGCAGTAATGAGCATGATGGTGCAATCCATAGGTATTGCCCTAGCACGCTTTTTAGATCTTGGACTGCTGCCAATACCTTCGTTAAATCAGCAGCCCAAATATTTCGACCATCAATCACGCCGAGCGACAATACTTTGTTTTTTGGCCAAATGGCGATAAACGCTGGCAATTGCTCAGGTGCGCGCACCAAATCCAGATGCACACCGGCGACTGGCAAATCGGCCAATAATTGCGCATGCGCCTCAACGGAATCAAAGTAGCTTGCCAGCAAGACTTTCGGGCCTTTGTTGGCAAGCGTCTGATAAGTCGGCGCAAATGCTGCAATCCATTCACTGGGTAATTCCAAACCTAGGATCGGTTCATCCAACTGAATGTGCGTCACGCCTTTGGCTGCAAGCCTATTTAGTATAAGGGTATAGCGTACTAGCAATTTTGGCAGAAGGTCTAGCTTGCTATACCCAATCTCTTTTGATTTTGCCAACCACAGGAAGGTCAACGGACCTGGCAATACCGCTTTCACTGCGTGGCCTTGCGTTTGCGCGTCTTCGATTTCGTGGAAAAACCATTCGACGCCGCCGTCAAATGTCGTCTCAGAGGAAAGCTCAGGCACCATATAGTGATAATTGGTGTCGAAATACTTGGTCATTTCTTGTGCTGGCTGGGCAGTGTTGCCGCGGCCCAGTTCAAAATATTGCGCCAGCGTCAGGCGTTTTGCGTCAAAACCAAAACGAGCAGGTAGACAGCCAAAGAGCGCGCTGGCGTTCAAAATCTGGTCGTACCAAGCAAAATCACCGACAGCGACAAAATCGAGTCCAGCGTCGGCTTGCCACGCCCAATGACGGCGGCGCAAGGTTTGGCCGACATTCACCAACTCTGCTTCGGCAATATCGCCACGCCAGAATTTCTCGACGGCAAATTTCAGCTCGCGCTGCGCACCGATGCGGGGAAATCCCAAAATATGCGCTTTAACACCATGAGGCGCTGTTGCATTATGAATCGTTGTTAAATCATGAGTAATCTTCATCACAAACCACCTTTTACATGAATAGTGTTTGCATCATACGACCCGCAGCGTTATGATTACAGCTCATTATTTTCACAATTAGCATGAGAAAAATTAATGCAATCGCTTTTAGAACTGCGCCACCTCAAAACCATCCTCGCGATTCAAGACAGTGGCAGCTTGACGCGCGCAGCGGAGCGCTTGCATCTGACGCAATCGGCGCTGTCACATCAAATTCGCTTATTGGAAGATCATTACGGCTTGCCGCTGTTTGCACGTAAATCAACGCCGCTAAAATTAACGGCTGCCGGTGAAAAGCTGGCGCTGTTGGCGCAAGAGGTGTTGCCCGCGATAGCTAGCACCGAGCGCGATATTGCGCGTTTGCGCGAAGGTCAAGCGGGGCAATTGCGCATCGCCGTCGAATGCCATACGTGTTTTGATTGGCTGATGCCGGCGATGGATCAATTTCGCAGCCATTGGCCGGAAGTCGAGCTAGATATTGTGTCGGGCTTTCACGCCGATCCGGTGCAACTGCTATTTGAAGACCGTGCAGATTTGGCGATTGTGTCCGAAGTAGAAACGCTCGTTGGGCTAAGCCATCTGCCGCTGTTTAGTTACGATATGGTGGCGCTGCTGGCTTCTGATCACGCCCTCGCCAATAAACCCTATCTGGATGCCGCTGATTTTGCCGATGAAACGCTGATTACTTATCCCGTTCCCGATGAAATGCTCGATTTACTGCGTAAAGTACTGAAACCTGCGGGCATCAATCCGAAGCGTCGGCCGACTGAGCTCACGGTGGCGATGCTGCAACTGGTGGCCAGCCGTCGAGGCATCGCGGCCCTGCCACGCTGGAGCGTGCAGCATTATTTAGAGCGCGGTTATGTCGTTGCTAAACCGATTACCGCGCAAGGGCTGACGTCTGAGCTGCACGCGGCACTTCCCACAGATCGAAAGGCAACGGCGTATATGGCGGACTTTGTCGAAATTATGCGTAATGTGAGTGTGCAAACATTGCAGGGCGTGGTGTTGCTGTAAAAGCAGGGGTAGTAAATACTATTTAGGCACCGCAAAGCGAGCTTCGTATGAGGCGTTAATTTTCTGCAACGACTTATCGGCTCGCATGCTGTCTAATGCGCGATTGAGCTTGGCGATCGTCGCCACAGGCGTTTGCAAATTACAGGCTAAATATAAATCGATCTGATTAAATACATACAAAGCCTGCACCCGCTGCGGATCAACTTTTAAACGACGCACAATTTCACGGGCGCTAAATGGCGTCCCCGGATAAAGATCAATATGCCCCGCAAGTAATTTGCGCAGATTTTGATCTTCGGTATTGGCGTAATCTAAGACAAAACCTTTGCTTTCAAAAAAGATCGCATTGGCACCTTGCCGTAGATCGCCAATCCGATATTTTCTCGCGTCATCGAGGCTTCGAATTTGTAATTGGCGCTCACGTAAACCAAACAAAGTGCCTTTCACGCTAGCAATCGGCCCAATCCATTGAAATTTTGCTTCCCTCTCTGGGATACGCCCAACAGTATAAGCACAATGATTCACAGACAGCTGCACGGTTTTCAGCGCTCGAATCCAAGGGAAATCTTGGTGATAGGCAGTGAGTTGGCTGCGTTTAAGTATTTCAGCGATTACATCCACCGCCATACCTTCGGGACGTTTCGCTACGAAAGAATTAAACGGTGGATTGTCACCCACGTAGAGGGTTAAATCTGCCGCCCGCGCGGAGCCATGCCATACACCCGCACAGACTAGGCAACTCACGAAAAATTGAACACGGCTCACAAGCGAATCCCCAGCACTACATTCTTACTAAAAATTAAAAATCAGCCAAAAAAAATCAAAAAATGCAGGTCAACATGCTTAGTATGTAAGTATTTGAGGAAAAAGCAAGCGTATTCATCGAATACCCAGATGGTATCAAGAGGATTTGTAAGGAAAAGCCATAGGTCCTATCATGGCACGGGATTAAAACTTGAGAATGAGGCGCCAATCGCTATTTTCAGTTTGGCAATGCCATTCTTGTTGGACATCACTGGCGAGCGCCAGCAACACATTGGGGCTAATTTCCCAAACACTGAT
>CAUPHX010000109.1:0-9312 GCA_963511125.1 uncultured Deefgea sp.
CCGAATGCCGCTCCAGTTGAACCGGAAGTGGTGCCTGATCGGACTTGCCCGAAGTGTGAATCACAACTGCATATCAAATTGGGTCGCTACGGTAAGTTTATTGGTTGCTCAGCTTATCCAAAGTGTAAGCACATCGAGCCGCTAGAAAAACCGAAAGACACCGGTATTGAATGCCCAGAGTGCCATAAAGGCAGCTTGATTGAACGGAAGAGTCGTTACGGAAAGCTATTTTATTCGTGCAATACTTATCCAGATTGCAAATATGCAACTTGGAATCCGCCAGTGTTGGAGGCTTGTCCACAATGTAAATGGCCGATTATGACGATTAAAGTCACCAAGCGCCGTGGGACGGAAAAAGTGTGCCCACAGAAGGAATGCGGCTACAGTGAAGTGCTAATACCGCCACCTGAAAAAGAGCCAAAATAAGCATAACGGGAATCGAATCGATTCCCGTTTTTCGTTTAAGTTTTGAAAACTAACTTGAATATTACTTGGGGCTTTTGTGCTACCAGAGAACATCTCTTCTAAGACTGAGCACTTAACCATGCATGCGGCTTTAGCGCTTTATCAAAACTATTTTGCTGCATTTGATAATGTGGTGAGTTTGCTCGCCAATGCGGATGATCCTGAGTCAATTTTGGAAATGCTGCGCACGCTAGCGGAAGCGTCACGCAGCAGTATGACTGGATTATATTTGAATGAAGGTGATGGCAAAATTGCCCGCTTGATTTCCGCGTGGCGTGACCAAGATTGTCACTTGGCTAAAAATACCCCCCAGCCGTTTGTGTCTCTAGAGTATGCGCCATATCCGCTATTGGCCGATACCCTTGCGGTAGGGATGGTGCTGAATAAATCCTTGCTTGAATTGCCCTTGGCAGAACAAATGCTGTTGGCCCAAGTTGGGGTTCGGCAATTGCTGTGTATTCCCTTGCTGGATAATGGTTTGCTATTTGGCTTTTTGATTTTTTTAAATGATGACGAGCGGCAGCAGCGGGAAAGCACCGAGTTGCGTTTATTGTCGATGCTGGCCAATCATGTCGCTCAAGCTCTGATTAAAGCCAAAGTAGAAGCCGAATCTCTAGCGAATCAACAGCGTTTGCTTGCTTTGGTCGGCGGCACACAAGATATGGTGTTTGAATTAGAGCCCAACGGCGTAATTTGCCAAGTTTGGTCAGGACACCCCAATTTACCGCCAGTCGAGGCTATTTTAGGTCGACCGCTCACCGTGGCACTGCCTTTTGAATTGGCCAGTGAACTGGTGCATCGTTTACCAAAACTACTGGCTGGGCAAGCCAGCATGCAGTTTCACTGCACGCTAAGTGCGGGAAATATTTGTTTTTTAGTGCGCTTGCAGCCGGTGAGTGCGGGCAGCAAATTGCATGCCGTCGTCTTAATGCAAGACGTTACGCTGTTGATGCAAGATGCGGCACGTAAAAAAACGATGCTTGATACGCTTAATCTGCTCGAAGAGGCGATTATTGATGTGTCGCCAGTCGGTCATTTAACTGAAACGACCGCCGTCTGGCCGCGATTACGCGGTATTGATCCACGTAATTTAAGCAAAGACTTAGGTCGTTCTTTATTGTCATGGGTCTATCCTGAAGATGCGGGTTTAGTAGGTGGCATCATTGCCCAAATGGTGAAAACGGCAGAGGCGGCCACAGTCCGTTTTCGCTTAATGCGGCAGGATGGTGAGTTTGTTTGGGTGGAAGCTCGCTTAATCGCACACAAAGGTGCCGATGGAAAAGTGGCGGGTTTACGGGGCGTGTTGCGCGATGTGACGGTCGCCCATTTGAACGAGAAGCACATTACTCAGTTGGCCTTGTACGATGGCCTGACTAATTTACCCAATCGCTTATTACTTGATGATGAACTTCATCGGGCCATTGATCAGGCACGGGTGCAAAATTGCAAGGTCGGCCTAGGCTTTATCGATTTGGATCATTTCAAACAAATTAATGATGCATTTGGTCACAAGACCGGTGATGAATTATTGGTGAGTTTATCCAAGCGTCTTAAATCGGTATTACCAGAAGAGGCCGTTTTGGCTCGCTGGGGCGGCGATGAATTTATTGCTTTGATACCTAATTTGACCGATGTCAATCAATTAAAACGGATTGCCGAGCAATTACGCAGTGCCGCTCGCCAATCCATCAGTATCAATGGTATGGAAACGCAGCCGACGATTTCTATTGGTTTTGCAATGTATCCCGATAACGCGGAGAGTGGCGAAGAGCTGCTGTCAGCCGCTGACCATACCATGTATCACGCTAAACACGCAGGCCGCAACAATGCCTGTTTCTACAGCGATATTGTGCATTTGAAAGCATTGGGTCGTGAGCATGTCGCGATTCAGTCCCGACTCTCTAGCGCGATCAAGCATGGCGGTTTGCAGGTGTTTTATCAGCCGATTGTCAACTCTCGGACGGGAGAAGTGATTGCGGTCGAGGCGTTGGCGCGCTGGTTGGATGACAAGAGCGGTTGGATTAGCCCTGAGTTATTCATTCCAATGGCAGAAAAAGTAGGCCTCATTCAAGAGCTGTCTGAGCAAATCATGCTGATTGCATTTGCCAAGCTACGCGACTGGCGTGATAGCGGTTTGGCGCAAAAAATGATGATTAATATTTCGCGTAGCCAGCTCTTTTTGCCGAGTTTTGTCACGCAACTAGTCGAGCGATTGAGCCAATTTCGCTTGCGTCCGTCAGATATTATTTTAGAAATTACCGAAAGTGTTGCTCTAACGGACTACTCGCGCCAGATGCGGCATTTACGTCAACTGCGCTTGGCGGGGTTCGAGCTGGCGATTGATGACTTTGGTACGGGTTATTCTTCACTGTCACAACTGCATGAAATGCCTGCGCAAATGTTGAAAGTCGACGTGTCCTTCGCCCAGCGCTTGCATACCGAGGAAGGGCGGCGGGTGATGCAAGCGATTACGCAAATGGCACAAGGTTTGCAATTGGAGTTAGTCATTGAGGGCGTGGAGAATTTAGAAACCGCACGTTTTCTACAAGGCTTAGGCGTGAACTATATGCAGGGCTTTTATTTTAGCGAGCCTGTGCCTGCTGGCGTGGCAGAATTATGGATGCGCTTAGGATTGCTGGCTAAGATGTAGGGAAGTATATTGATGTGGCTATTTTTATATATGGCTTGTGACTATATACCTAGTATATTAATCACGGATTATTGCTGAGTTAGTTGAACGAGAGTGCCTAGGCATAAAAAGGATGACGCTAAGTCATCTTTTTTATGCTCGTTAGAAAATTAGCCGACTTATTGATGCATTGGGGCTAAGATTTGCCGCAAGAATTGTTTGGCTCTATCCGTTTGTGGATTGGTGAAGAAGCTTTCAGGCATTGTGTCTTCAATAATTTCACCATGATCGAGGAAAATCACGCGGTCAGCCACTTCGCGAGCAAAGCCCATTTCGTGCGTGACGACCATCATCGTCATGCCTGATTCAGCCAGTTGCTTCATCACGCTGAGCACTTCACCGACCATTTCGGGATCGAGTGCACTGGTTGGCTCATCAAATAGCATAACGCGGGGATTCATCGCCAAACCACGTGCGATCGCCACGCGTTGTTGTTGACCACCCGAAAGATTGCTCGGGTAAGCCTCTTTTTTATGCGCTAAACCAACGCGTTCCAGTAGCTCCAGCGCTTGTTTATTGGCCTCGGCTGGGGCGATGTTTTTTACATTGATCGGCGCTAGCGTGATGTTTTCCAGTACCGATAAATGCGGATATAAATTGAAATGCTGAAATACGAAACCGACTTCTTCACGTAATTTGTTGATATCGGTTTTTGTGCTATTGGCTTGAATGCCATCCACCCAAATTTCACCATCATTGATCAGCTCAAGCTGATTGATGGTCCGAATCAGCGTTGATTTCCCAGAGCCTGATGGACCACAGACCACCACCACTTCACCTTGTTTGACTTCAAGATTAAGATTTTTTAACACATGGTGGTCGCGGCCATACCATTTATTGACGTTCTTGAAGCGAATCATGGTCACATCAGCGTTCATTGTTGGACCTGTTATTTTGTGGTGGGAATGTAGATAAGCCTAGCGGGGAAATCCCTAGTTCGCTAAGGCGTTACTCAGTGCTACGTATTGCGCGACACTGACATTCTCAGGGCGACAACTTGGATCAATGCCCAAGTCGGCAAGGATTTGATCGTTGGCGATGCCTTTTAGATTGTTTCGTAAGGTTTTGCGACGTTGTGAGAATGACGCCAACACCAGTTTGCGTAAATGATCCTCATTTTTCGCTGGGTAGGGCAGTACATCATACGGCACCATGCGTACCACGGCGGAATCGACTTTTGGCGGTGGATCAAATGATTCTGGCGGTACATCGATGATGTGATCCATCAGGTAGCGATATTGCAGCATGATAGACAGACGGCCGTAATCGGTGGTGCTTGGCTCAGCAACCATACGTTCGACGACTTCTTTTTGCAGCATAAAGTGCATGTCGTAAATCACATCGGCAAACGTCGCCAGATGAAACAGCAGTGGCGTTGAAATATTGTACGGCAGATTACCCACTAGTTTGATGCGCCCGCCAGGCGCAATTTCACGTGCTAGCGCGCCAAAATCAAAACTGAGCGCATCCGCGTTGTGAATTACTAAACGCTCTGGCGGGTAAATGTTTGAGAGATGACTGACAATATCGCGGTCGATCTCGACAACATTTAATTGCGGTACACGTGCTAATAAGGGGGCTGTGAGAGCGGCTAAGCCGGGGCCAATTTCAACAATCACGTCGCCAGTTTGTGGGTCGACGGCGTTGATAATGCCAGCGATGACGCCTTGGTCTTGTAAAAAATTCTGCCCAAAGCGTTTACGGGGAATGTGTGCCATGAAAATCCTGAGTCCTAATACAAACTTAGTCGATAAAGCGAGTGGTCCCGCCATTGTAATGCAGTCGCGTAGACTGATCGTCCCGTTGGTCGATTCAGGCAGTAAGCGCGTCTATGCGTGGGCGGCGAGTGTGGCTGCTAGTTGGGTTGCTGAGATTAAGCTGCCGACATCAGCTTGGCCTGTTCCAGCTAAATCCAGTGCGGTGCCATGATCGACTGAGGTGCGAATAATCGGCAAGCCGAGTGTGATATTGATGCCAGCGCCAAAGGTGGCGAACTTCAAAACGGGTAAACCTTGATCGTGATACATCGCCAGTACCGCGTCACCCTGCGCCAAAATGGGCGGATTAAATAGGGTGTCGGCAGGTAGTGGGCCGATTAATTGCATGCCTTGAGCGCGCAATTTGTTTAGTACCGGAATAATAACGTCGATTTCCTCTCGTCCCATATGACCACTTTCCCCTGCGTGGGGATTAAGTCCTGCGACGATGATTTTCGGCTCGGCTAAGCCAAATTTCTGTTGTAGGTCGTGATGCAAAATCATCAGCGTGGTTTCGAGTGACTGCGCCGTGAGTGCGGCGGACACGTCTTTGAGAGCTAAGTGCGTGGTAGCAAGGGCGACGCGCATCATCTTTTGATCTGCGCCGTATTGGCCCGCCAACATCATTACGACTTGCGGGGTATTGGTTCTTTCAGCAAGGTATTCAGTATGTCCAGAGAAATACCCACCTAGCTTAGCGTCATTGATCACGCCTTTATGGAGCGGTGCAGTGACCATCGCACCAAATTCACCGCTAACACAGCCATCAATCGCGCGATCAAGCAGAGCAAGCACATAGGCCGAGTTGGCGGGATTGAGCTGTCCGGCTTGACTAGGCGCGGCTAAGGGACAGTGACAAACAGAAATGGGGGCAGAACAACCGATTTTATAATCGGGCCACGCAGCGATTTCTGCTGCCTTGAGCCCGACACAGCTTGCGCGTTCAATGAGTAATTGGCGATCAGCCAATACAACAATCGGGTTGGGTATTTTGCTCTGAGCTAATTTAAGCGATAGCTCTGGGCCAATACCCGCCGGCTCGCCGGTGGTGATCGCCAATGGCTTATGCATTACTCGTCCTTCAGACGAATTTCAACGTGCGCGCGATCCCGCAATTGACGTAGCCAGTCGTCGTATTGCTCTTCGGCTTTACGTTGCTTTAATTCATTGCGTAATTTGAAGCGAGCACGCTCTAAGGTCACATCTTGCTTGCGGCGCGCATCAACACGGATCAGGTGAAAACCAAATGGGCTTTGGATGACTGAGCTGATCTCGCCGATTTTGAGTGTAACCATCGCACGTTCAAATTCGGGTACGGTTTCACCGGGATTGAGCCAACCCAGATCCCCACCTTTTGGCGCGCTAGCATCCTCAGAAAAAGCCATGGCTAATTCTTCGAATTTTTCACCGTTGATGAGTCGAGTGCGCAATTGGCTTAGTTTTTGTTGCGCATCGGTCGTTGATGTAATTTCATTACTGCGAACCAGGATATGGCGCGCGTTCGTTTGCTCAACAACAACTTGTTCTTGTTGACTGCGTTTGTCAATCAGTTTGAAAACGTGGAAACCTGCTGGGCTACGCACTACATCAGTGAGTTGGCCTGCTTGCAGTTTATCCAGTAGCGCGGTGAAAGCCGGTGGTAAAGAGCCAGCAGGGCGCCAGCCGAGTGCGCCGCCCGTATTGGCGTTTTTGTCGGCAGAATAACTCGCCGCTACACTGGCAAATGCCGAACCTGCTTCAAGCTCTTTGCGAGCGGCTTGAATTTTAACGCGGCGTTCTTGAATTTGATCTGGGTTGGCATTTTCTGGAACTGGAATAAAAATTTGCGCCAAATCGTATTCCATTTGCGCTTTATTGGCGGCCAGTTTTAAGTAATCATCAATTTCTGATTCGGTGACAACCACTTTGCTGTCAATTTCGCGATCTTTCAGGCGAGAGATCAGCATTTCTTGGCGGATTTGATCGCGAAAACCGCGCCAGCTCATTCCGTTTTCTTCTAACTTTTTACGAAACTCAGGGAGCGACATTTGATTTTGCGCGGCAATCCGGGTGATCGCATTTTCAAGTTGATTGTCATCAATCCGAGTGCCGGTTTGTTGGGCGTACTGGAGTTGTAATTGATCAATAATCATGCGCTCAAGTACTTGCTGTTGCAGCACGTCTTCTGGTGGTGCCTTTACTTTTTGCTGAGCGAGATTTTCACGAATCGTGCTTATTTTTTGATTAAGTTCTACTTGAGTAATGGCATTTCGGTTGACGACGGCGATCACTCGGTCTGCGGTAATGATTTCCGCCATCAACGGGCCGCTGAGCAGAGACAAGGTGAGGGTTGCTGTACGCAGCAAATTCATATTCTTCATATGGTCGTGCCTTTAACGAAGTTGTGGAGAGCGGTATGTGTCGGCATAACCCGGAATGGCTTGCTTTAATACGCTGATTGGATTGATACCGATGCCCGCTAAGCCGCCTAATTCTAATATGGCAAAATAGTTAGTATTAAATCTGTTATTGGTGGTGATGTATCTTTGGGCTGCGATTCGCAACGCCCAGCAGCCCGCATTATATTCAAACCCAGCAATCGCCTCTAGTGATTTACTATCATTCAGAGCGTAGTTGTAACTACCGACAGCATACCAGCCCTTCCCAATTGGCCATTGTCCAGAGCTGGTTACTTGCTCAATTTCCGACGATTTATTACGGACATAGCGTAGATTGAGGGTTTTAAACTCGCTGGGCGACCAGTTTAAATTCATTTCAGAGTTCATGGTTTTGCTGGTACTTAAATCCTGTTCCAAAATGTAATTGATGTTCACATTATTCGGAAGTTGACTACCTACAGTCAGAAATAGATTTGAGTTTTTTTCATCTTTAGTGCTGTCAGTGCCAGATAAAGTCACCTTGGGCGCGGTGAAGTAAAATTGTTGCCCGATGCCAATTGAAAAACGCTGTGCACCCGTTTCATCATCAAAAATACGTGAACTCAGCGCTAATGTCAGATTGTTCGCATCGTTAATGCGGTCACGACCGGTGAATTTATTTTCTGCAAATAATTGCGACCAAGACAGCCCGGCCAATGCCGAATCATAATTGGGGATATTGGCCTGTGATTTATAGGGTGCATATAGATAAAACATACGTGGTTCAAGTGTTTGAACAATATCGGAACCAAATAGCTCACCTTCACGCTCAAAGAATAAGCCTGAATCAACACTGGCCATCGGCACCACCAGTGTTTCATTGCCCAAGCTTTGTCCGCTGGCGGTTTCAGAGCGGTAAGTATTGGCTTGAAGGCTTAAACGTGGCGTAATGAAAGCATAGTTATTGGCCAGTGGTAAGCTAACACTAGGGTTAATCCACGCCCGATCACCTTGCACTTTGGTGTCATTGACGAAGCGGGTGATTTCACCGCTAATTCGTGTTTCTAGCCCATAACCCACTTCGGGTGCTGCGCTAAAATACCACTGCGGCATCCGCCAGTAAGGTACATCAACAGGATTACTTGGCGTTTGCAAGGTTTGATAACGTTGTACCCGCAAATAAGTCGACCAAAAACCACCGTTGTAATTGAGTAATGCTTCTTGCGGCAAATTCACTTGAGAAGAGTCTGCTAGCGAATTAGAGAAATCAATAAAATAGTCGGCGTCAGATACTTTTTGATAAGTCAAATTCAGCGATAAGCGATTACTTAATGCTTGATTATGTAGAAAATTTACGCCGTAGCGATTGGTTTCTGTCTCTTTGTCACGAATGCCAGCAGCTTGGACTATCCCTGCATAGTTTGGTTGCAAGTAGCGGAATTCGCCCTCGAGCATCACGCCACGTTTGCTGTTATAGCTTGGGGTGATAGTGGCATCGTAATTGGGCGCAATATTCCAATAAAACGGTTGAGTGTATTGCAAGCCTTTGCTACTACTATAACCAAACGTAGGCATTAAAAAGCCCGTTTTCCGCCCGCCATCAAGGGGGAAATCCACCCATGGATAGTAGAAAAATGGCACGCCTTTGAATTCTGCCCAGCCATGCCAAGCTTGGCCATAATTGCTGGTGTAGTCGAGGTCGAGTTCTTTGGCATGTAAATACCAATCGTCATTGCCATCGACACAGGTCGTCATGCGGCCATTTTGGATTTTGTATTTGTCTTTACCGCCAAAGAGGACTTTGACACCATCACCCCGCACTCGGCCTTCGGCCATGTGATAAATTGGATTATCCATTTCACCGATGCGAGTTTGCATCGTCATATTCAGTGTGGTGCCTTGCAGCGTATCGCCTTGCTGCACCAGTTTGACTTTATCACCGGCAAAAACTTGATCCGTCGTAAAGTCGTTTTTTACCCAGTCGGCATCAACCGTGACATCTGCACGTTTGACGATGACATTGCCGCGTGCTTCGGCATATTGA
>CAUPHX010000110.1:0-9283 GCA_963511125.1 uncultured Deefgea sp.
ACCTTTCTGCTCTTGGCAGTGTGTTGGTACGCGTCTCTGAAGAGCAAACGAAATGGTATTGCGCACGCTGGAACTTGGGTAATCGCCCTTAAGGTAGATTCAATTTATGTTTACTCTTGATACCAGTTGCTGACATTAGTTGCCTTGTTATAGCTACTTTTCTTCCCTCCCCGAATAAATCGCAATATTACAAATACAAATTAAATTGTTATTTTCGTGTAAACATATTGCGTGTAGTTCTTCGATATCCACATTTAAACTGTGGTCGATATGACAAATATTTGTGTAGTACTTCACAAAACATTACTTATTGTTTTCTTTGCTTATTACATAATTAAAGGCTTATGTTGCGACGCACAAATATTTATATGTAGTTATTGCTCAATTAAATTAGATATATTTACATATATGTTGCGTTGCGCTGATGATGGTTTTTACTAATGATGTAGTAATTAAATCGACTACATTGGATTGAAAATTTGCTAATATTTTCTTTGCCAAAGGCGCTTGACAAGAAAATTGCAATACGGATAAATAGAGCTCAACGGGATCGAAAATATAATTTCGGGCTGTTACAACAGAGCAAAAAACAAGTTAATTACATTAATCTTACTTTTGTGGTGTTGAGGCAAGACCAGTCGCATTGCGCGGGTAAAGCCAAAAATAACGAGGATGGAGAGTAGCGCCGCAAGGCGTGCAGCAAACAAACCCTGACGGTTTTCAAGATTGGGGTTGTAAAGAGGATGACCTAGTAAAATGTAGCAGTATCTAGCCCCGACGGATTGTTAAGATTGGGGTGTGAGAGGATGACGATATTCGGTGGTTCCCCAAAAATGTGCCGAGCCGAAGTAGCTCGAGCGATGCTCGGTACTCAAATCCTGGCATCATTCAGTTTTGAATGCATGACCATCAGCCCTTCCAAATTTTGGAAGGGCTTTTTATTTTCTAGTCGCGATAAATTGGGGGATAATCGCCTTTTGCTTTGCCGTGAACTGTTATGTCTGTTGCTACCCCATCAAGTCCATCCCTGACCGCTTTGAATACCTTGGGATTAAATGCAAGCGCTTCGCACCTATTAAATTTGACCGACCCCACTCAAATTACGCAAAGGCGAGCTGACCCTCAATTCGCTCAGCAAACATGGCTGGTGCTGGGCGGCGGTAGCAATCTAGTCATGTCTGAATACATCGACAACACGGTGCTGCAAGTTGCTTTGCAAGGAAAGCGCTTACTTCGCGAGGATGACGTCGCTTGGTATGTCGCCGCTGCAGGTGGCGAAGCGTGGCATCCTTTTGTGCTGTGGACGTTGGCCCAAGGCTGGGGAGGACTAGAGAACTTGTCACTGATACCCGGAACTGTAGGGGCTGCGCCAGTGCAAAATATCGGCGCGTATGGTATCGAAATCAAAGACGTATTTGAGCAATTGACGGCGATTCATTTACAAACAGGTGAGGCTAGAGTTTTTACTTTAGCGGAGTGTCAATTTGCTTATCGTGATAGTGTGTTTAAGCAGGTTGAGGCGGGCCAATGGGTGATTACGGAAGTCGTTTTTCGCTTGGCAAAAAATCATCAAACCAAAACCCAGTACGTTGATATTGAACGTGAATTACTCAGTCTTAATATGGGCAATTCACCATCCGCAGTCGCCCAGGCGGTGATTAATGTCCGGCAGCGAAAATTGCCCGATCCGGCGCAAATTGGCAATGCGGGGAGTTATTTCAAAAATCCTATCGTTTGCGTCGCAACACATCAAAAGGTGATGGAAAAATTCCCGAGTGCCGTCGCTTATGCGCTGGACGATGGACAATACAAATTTGCTGCGGGCTGGTTGATTGAGCAAGCGGGTTGGAAAGGAAGGCGCTTAGGCCCTGTGGGAATGTATGAAAAGCAGGCATTGGTTTTGGTAAATCTAGGCGGCGCCACTGCGGCAGATGTATTGACGTTGGAAAAAGCAGTTCAAGCCGATGTCTACACTCTGTTTGGCATTGAGCTAGAGGCAGAACCAGTTAAGTGGTAGGTATTTGACTCTAGCCCTTTTCAATAAAGGGCTAGAGTCAAATACATTGAATTTATTTGGCGAGTTCGGATAGCAGTCTATCGTGAATTCCGCCAAATCCGCCATTACTCATGACCAGAATATGATCGCCACTTTGGGCTTTGGCGCATATTGCTGAGATTAACTGATCCAACTGAGTAAAACTTTGTGCCTTGTCGCCCAGATCGGTAAGTGCTTCAGCTGGATCCCAGCCTAAATTCGCGCCGAAGCAAAAAACTAAATTGGCATCGACCAAACTACCCGCCAACGCCGCTTTCATCGTACCGAGTTTCATCGTGTTTGAACGGGGTTCAAGCACCGCTAAAATGCGTTGCTGGCCGACTTTGGCACGCAATCCAGCGACGGTGGTCGCGATGGCTGTCGGATGATGGGCAAAATCGTCGTACACGGTAATGTCATTCACGCAGCCTTTGATCTCCATGCGTCGCTTCACATTGGCAAATTGGCCCAATGCTTCAATCGCTACTGCGGGCGTAACACCAACATGCCGTGCTGCTGCGATAGCGGCTAGTGCATTGTGCGCGTTGTGTTCGCCCATCAATGACCAAATTAAACGACCTTGTGCTTGACCATCTAACAGCACATCAAAACCATCGCTATAAATCGTTCCGGTTTGCCATCCGGTTGCAGTGCTAGCTGCAAAGTATTCAACCTCGCTCCAGCAACCGCGCTCTAGTACGCGCTCTAAGCTGGTTTCGCGGCCGTTTACAATCAGCCGACCTTGACTCGGTACTGTGCGAACAAGGTGATGAAATTGGGTTTCAATCGCGGATAAGTCAGCAAAAATATCCGCGTGATCAAACTCAAGATTATTGAGGACGGCCGTGCGCGGACGGTAATGGACGAATTTACTGCGTTTATCGAAAAACGCCGTATCGTATTCGTCGGCTTCGATGACAAAAAACGGCGACGTACTGGCGGCGTCTTGGCGTGGCGTCTGTGGCAAACGCGCCGAAACACCGAAGTTTTCTGGAATTCCACCGACCAAGAATCCAGGCGCGAGTCCTGCGTATTCTAAAATCCATGCCAACATACCGGTGGTGGTGGTTTTGCCGTGGGTTCCCGCAATCGCCAGCACCCATTTGTCATGAAGTATCTGTTCGCCCAGCCATTGCGGGCCAGATGTATAAGGCAAACCCGCGTTTAATATCGCCTCCATTAGCGGCATACCCCGCTTCACGACATTGCCAATGACAAATAAATCGGGCTTCAGATTCAGTTGCTCTTCACCAAAGCCCTCAATCAGCTCGATTCCTAGCGCTTCTAGCTGGGTCGACATGGGAGGATAAACATTGGCATCGCAGCCGGTGACCGTGTGTCCTGCGGCGCGTGCTAGCGCGGCAATGCCACCCATAAATGTGCCGCAGATACCAAGAATATGAATATGCATAGAGAAATGACCGAGTCGACAAAAAAAGTAGTAAAAAGGAATATTATTTAATGCTTATTTGACCAAGCGACTTGCGAAATATCCACATGTCCTTACAATTAGGCCAAATAGTATAACTAACAATTAGGCTTGAATTCCATGACTATGTCCACCCCTGTGAATCCGGTGGAAATTGCCCGTATTGCGTTAAAGCGGCTCACTGAGCGCGGTTTACCGCCGACACCAGACAATTACACTCAATTTTACAATGCCATTCTGACGATCAAAGCGCCAGAAACTAAAACGGCAACCGAGATGCAGTTGGCGTGGCAAGTTTTGTATAAGCTTGATGATGCAGTGGCGGATTCGGCCGAGCTCACGTCGAGCCTGTTGGACAATTTGGCTGGCTCCAGTTTGGTGTTTGAACAAAAATTGGGTGATTTGAAGCAAGTTCGCCAAGCGCACGCAGAAAAGAGTGCCAGTGTAGAAGAAACGCAGGCCTCACTCGAAGACATGCTCAATGTAGTGATTAGCACCACCCATAATGTGCATTCCACGGTGACGACGTCACACGGCGATTTGCAGACCATTCGTGATTCAATTCGCCATATCGAAGAAGATTTGGCGTTTAATCGCAAGGTTCTAGAGCAAGACGCGCTAACGGGTGCACTCAACCGGCAAGGCTTGGATCATTTGCTACTGCGTGAAGTAAAACGCGCGCAGCGAATTGATGGTCGTTTGACGGCTGCGATTATTGATTTGGACGATTTTAAACAGATCAATGATAAATTCACGCATTTGGTCGGCGATCAAGTCCTGATTCACATCACGAATTTGACCAAGGCGGTGTTACGCGAGTCCGATATTTTGGTTCGCTATGGTGGCGAAGAATTTTTGTTATTACTCGTTGATACCGATGTACGCGGCGCGAGTTATGTCATTGATCGGCTCAAACTGGTTGCGGGCCGGACGCCCTATATTCATCACAATCAACGGATTGAAGTTCGATTTTCGGCGGGGATTGCGCAGCTTAAGGACGATGAGAATGGCCGAGCATTATTACTGCGCGCCGACGAAGCTTTGTACCGTGCGAAGCAGGGCGGTCGAGGAAAAACTGAAATCGCAGAGTAATCGTTTGAATGAACCGCCCCTTAGGGCGGTTTTTTACGAAATAGAATTCAGCCAAAGTGCTTGATAGCCTTTAATGAGCACTAAACCGGCAAAATAAAGGTAGAGCAGCGCGGAAAGTATGTGGCAAGCCTGCTTAAAACGATTGCCCATTGTTTTGCCGCCTTGATGACTGATGTAGACAATGCCCAGTGTCCAAGCCAGACCGCCCACAAAAAAACCAATCAGAAATTCACTCATACTCAGCCACGAGCCATCGGTCGCTTGCGCAATCAGCGTGCCTCCGACGGCGGCAAACCACAAAATCGACGTGGGTGATGCCATTGCTAAAACAAGCCCACGCCCAAATAAGTGATGCTTGGCAGGCAAGGGTGGATGTGCGGTTTCAGCGCGCTGGACATCTTGTAACGCTTCACGCGCCATTTTCCACGCCAGCCAAATCAGTAGGCAGCCACCACCGAGCCAAGTAATCCATTGCACACTGGGAAACTGCAGCAAATAGCGCATGCCCATTAGCGCCAATATGGCATAAATCAAGTCGCCAAAACAGGATCCCAAGCCTAAAAAAAAGCCTGCACGGCGGCCATGCTTAATGGCGACATCAATCATGGCTACGTTGACCATGCCGATATCTAGACAAAGAGAGAGGGAGAGTAAAAATCCGGTAATGAAGGTTTCCATCACCGGATTTTAAGATAGTGCAGCTTGAGCTTACATTGGGGAAGTTGGCAGTTTGACCGTCAACAGACCTTAGTTTCGCCAAAATGCAGTCGTGAATAAAATCAAGACTGAGAAAATCTCCAAGCGACCTAATAGCATCGTAAAGCTACACACCCAAGTTTGAAAATCAGTCAAACCACTGTAATTACTGGCGGGACCGACTTCACCTAGGCCGGGGCCTGCATTATTAATACACGCAATAATCGCGCTAAAGCTGGAGATAAAATCCATTCCCGACAGCAGAAGCGTAAAAGTGAGAATGACGATACTGGTGAAATATAAAAAGATAAACCCCATCACCGAAGCCAAAATCGTTGTTGGAATGACCTGACCGTTGACGCGTAAGGGGTGAATACCTTGCGGATGTAATAAAAGCGACATTTGCCGACCTACTTCACGGGTTTGAATGATGGTACGGATCATCTTGATGCCGCCCCCCGTTGAGCCTGCGCAAGCGGTAATACACGAGAGGAGCAGCATCACCAACGGCGCAAAGATGGGCCATTGGCCAAAATCAACACTGGCAAAACCGCAGTCGGTTGCAATCGAGATTAAGTTAAACGAAACATGGCGCAATGCAGTGAGAAAGTCGGGATAGGTTTTCTGCCAAAGTAGAAAAAAGCTGAGACCGATGATACTCGTTACGATCAGTAGCATCATCGCTTTGAATTCTGAGTCGTGCCAATACACTGACAGTTTGCGACCCGATAGCGCAAAGTAATGCGTCGCAAAGTTGGTCGCGGCCAGCAACATAAATACGATCAGAATGATTTCGATGAGCTGCGAATTAAAAAACCCAACACTGGCGTCATGCGTTGAAAAACCGCCAAGGCTCAGTGCCGCAAAGGCGTGGCAAACAGCATCTAACCAAGACATTCCGCCGACCCAGCGCAGCAGTAAAGCGCAAATCACGGTAAGTCCTGCATAAATGAGCCATAAATTTCGTGCGGTTTCATGGATACGTGGCGTGAGTTTGCTATCTTTTATTGGACCGGGTGTTTCAGCTTTGAATAATTGCATACCCCCCACCCCTAATAGTGGGAAGATAGCAACAGCTAAGACGATGATGCCCATACCCCCTAGCCAATTGAGTAGGTGTCGCCATAGATTGATGGATGCTGGAAGGTGATCTAAACCGACCATGACCGTTGCGCCAGTGGTCGATAGAGCAGACATGGTTTCAAAATAGGCATTGGTAAACGACATGCTGCGATCAAACAGCATCAGTGGTACGGCAGCCACAGCGGGCAGTGCCGTCCATAAACCAACGACCAGAATAAAACCATCGCGGGGTAATAATTCGCGGCGGTAGTTGCGGGTGAGAAACCAAAGCGCAGCACTAAAAATTTGCAAGCCAATTAAGGCCTCAATGAATGGCCACAAGCCGGCGTCGTTGTTCCACCACGCGACGATCAGCGGCACAATGATGCTGAGTGAAAACAGCATTGAAACGCGAGCGACGACATTGACGGTGGGGAGTAATTTTTGAGTGAGCTGCATTTAGAAAAACCCGACCGAAACGGCGAATAATTTTTCTACATCGCGGATGTGGCTTTTATTATCGATGAATAAAATCACATGATCATCGTTTTGAATCACGGTATCGTGATGCGCCATGATGACTTTGTTGCCACGCACAACGGCTGCCAAATCGGCACCTTGTGGTAATTTGATTTCTTCCAATTTACGGCCGACTACCTTAGACGTTTCGCGTGTGCCGTGGGTAATTAATTCGATAGCTTCAGCTTCACCACGTCGCAAGCTATGGACCGCGACGATGTCACCTTGCCGAACGTGGGTGAGTAGCGCCCCGATGGTGACTTGAGCCGGTGATAAGGCAACGTCGATTTTCCCGCCTTGCAGTAAATCGACATAACGTGAACGATTGATAATCGAAACTACGCGGCGTGCGCCCATTTGCTTAGCGAGTAGTGACGACATGATATTGTCTTCATCATCGGAGGTCAGCGCAAGAAACAAATCACAGCGCTCGATTTGCTCGTTTTCCAGTAAATCCTCATCGGTGGCTTCACCGTGCAACACGAGTGTGTCGGTTAGGTGCTCTGCTAACCAATTGGCACGCGCTTTATTGTTTTCAATCACTTTGACTTGGTAGCGTTTTTCAATTTGACGGGCGAGTCGATAGCCAACATTACCCCCTCCGCACAGGGTGATGCGCTTGACTGGTTTCTCGTTGGCGCAAAACTCGCTAATGACGCGTTGCACATGCTCGGTTGCGGCCAGAAAAAAGACTTCATCCCCGACCTGTAATTCCACTTTACCATCGGGACGAATGCGTTTGTTTTTACGGTAAATAGACACCACACGACATTCAATTTTTTCTAGATAAATTGCTAATGTGGCGAGGTCTTTACCATCCATATGTGCACCCGCTTCGACGCGGACAGCGATCATTTTGGCAAGTCCAGCAGCAAATTCAAGTACTTGCAAAGCTTCTGGGATTTCAATCAGGCTCACCAAATAATCGGTAACAATCTGCGCCGGCGTAATGACGTGATTGACGGCAAATCCACCGTCATTAAATAGACTTGGGTATTCCAAAATATCTTGATCACGGATGCGGGCAAGACGAATCGGCACATGGAATAGATCATGCGCAATTTTGCAGGCGACGATATTGACTTCATCGTAGGGGGTGATCGCCAGCAGCAGATCAGCATCTTGAATGCCGGCGGCAATCAGCGTTTTGGGATTATTGGCCATGCCGACCAGCGTACGTAAATCTAAGCGGTCAGCCAGTGGTTTGAGCATAGTGGCATCGTTATCCACAATGGTGACATTGTAGCGTTCGTGCACCAATTGCTCGGCCACTGAGGAGCCAACCCGCCCCGCACCTAAAATTAAAATATTGGGCAAGATAGACCTTTCAGAAGTATTTTTGCAAATGAAAAATCGGCTATACGAGATAGCCGATTTTAGTTTTTACGATTTAAAAGCTTACTGCTCTTCAGTCGCACGTTGTTTGCGTGGCATTTGAATGCCGAGTTGCTTGAGCTTACGGTAAAGATGCGTCCGTTCTAAGCCAATTCGCTCTGCAACACGACTCATATTGCCATTGGATAGTTCAATTTGCCGTTCAAGGTAGAAGCGTTCAAATTGATCTCGTGCTTCACGTAGCGGTAAATCAAGATCGATTTGCGGCAGTGGCATCGCTTGCGGTGATACGCCTAAGGTCGCTTCTTGCGAATTCGGCGACAGTTGCGTGAGCAAACGGCTAACCGGCAATATATCGATATCGCCATCTCGACCCGTCAATGCCAAGCTTTTCACCACATTGGCCAGTTGGTCAATATTGCCAGGCCATTCTTGTTGGCTGAGCAACTGCAGCGCCGATTTAGAAAAACGACGCGGGCCGAGTTTATTGCTGCTGACCGTTTGTGCGAGCAGGGCTTCTGCCAGTGCAGCGACATCTTCGGCATGGGCGCGCAGCGGAGGAACGGCAAGAATAATCTGCGTGAGTTGACGTAGTAGTTCTGGCTCACACTGATTGATTAGCTGATCGAGCGGGCGGCTCGATGCGGTGACTAAACGAATTTTGTACTTTTCCAGCTTGGGTAGCAGATTAAGTAAACCCGCCTGCGCTTTTCGATCAAGCCAGGCAATATCACGTACAAAAATAGTCCCACCCGTCGCACGGTTGAGAATATCTTGCGGTGGTAGGGCCAGTTCTTCATTGGAGCTAGGCGAAATGAAGGGCGTATTTGGCCGCGTTAAATGACGTGCACACGTTTCAAAACCGGATCCTGGTTCGCCGGTGAGGGTGATAGGCAGGGTTTGGCTTGCAACCTGGTCAAGCGCCTCACGCAGCGCATTAATCGCTGTGCTATTGCCGAGGCTCTGCAAACCCTGTGTTGGCTTTACCGCGTTGGCTGGCTGAGAAAAAGCGCGCTTTACGGTGGCTAATAATTTTTGCAAGCCAATCGGTTTTTCGAGGAAGTCTAGCGCACCAATTCGAGTCGCTTCAACAGCGGTGTCGACGGTAGCGTGAC
>CAUPHX010000111.1:0-9275 GCA_963511125.1 uncultured Deefgea sp.
GAGATCGTAAAAAGCGAAGTTGTTGCATATTTTGATTTGCTTTTTTATCGTACGCAGGTTTGCAAAAAAATGAACTTGATTTGAAACTGGTACTATAGCTGGCACTATAAATAGACTTGACTTGATGGGTTTGAAGTGATTTTTGAGCTAAGTCGTTGATTTTATTGGTGCACCCGACAGGAATCGAACCTGTGACCCTCAGTTTCGGAAACTGATACTCTATCCAACTGAGCTACGGGTGCAATTTGATTAGGTGTGCGATGATAGCTGCTTCTGATGCACTCGTCTAGTCAGCTGGTGAATTGTGTTTTGTTGTTGCTGCGTTGTCGGTATAATTGCCAACAATAAGGGCTGTTTATAGCTCATTTTAATAATACGCAAAATTTCAAAAGGGATGACAGCATGGGCAGTTCCAGCGCATCGGCGTTTAAAAGCGCAATCGGCATTATTTTGATCGCATTGATTGGTGTGCCTTTGTTTGCATATCTAGCGATTAAATTGGCGACTTCAGGGATGTCGACAGATGTCACGAGTTCTACCATGACGAAGGAAGCAGTGGCGGCTCGTTTGCAGCCAGTTGCTGTGGTCAAGGTGGTAGATGGTGGTCCTCCCGGTTCTAAATCGGGCAAGGCTGTTTACGAGTCGGTCTGTATGTCCTGTCATGATGCGGGTCTTGCTGGCGCGCCTAAGTTTGCTGATGCGGGTGCATGGGCTGGTCGAATTGGACAAGGTTTTGATACCTTAGTGAAGCACGCACTGGTCGGTTTTAATGCGATGCCAGCAAAAGGCGGTGCGGCAGATTTGACCGATGATGAAGTGAAGCGTGCAGTTGCTTATATGGGTAATGCTGCCGGTGCTAAGTTTGAAGAGCCTAAAGTGGCTGGCGCTGCTGCAGGCGGTGCAATTGATCCCGCGGTAAAAGGTAAAGAAATTTACGCTAGCGTTTGTATGGCCTGTCATGATTCAGGTGCTGCGGGTGCACCTAAATTGGGTGATAAAGCGGCTTGGGCTCCGCGCTTGAAAGATGGTGTCGATAATGCTGTAGCCATTGCAATTAAAGGGCTTGGTGCCATGCCAGCAAAAGGTGGCTACAGTGGCTCTGATGAAGAATTTAAGGCAGCTGCGCTTTATTTGATTAACGCGTCTAAATAAACATCTGAATTTGTGATGCAAAAGCCACATCGAAAGATGTGGCTTTTTTATTGGTTGTCATTATCGAACGATTTATTCTGTGGTAACAGTTTTGCTGATGTTTCTTGGCGTATCAACTGTATTTCCACGATGTATTGCGGTGTAGTAGGCCAAGAGTTGCAAGGCAATGGCATACAGAATGGGGTTGAGGTGCGGCAAGATGGTGGGCATGCGAATGCTGTTAAAACACGCGATTTGAGGTAGCGCAATATCTCAAAGAGCAAAAATCTCGCCGTGCTTGTTGCGCACATCATGTAAATTGGTTAGCAATTGATCGGCCAAAATATCCCAAGGCAGGCAGGCGATAACAGGCAAATTATTACCAACCAGAGCGAGTGTACCGTGCTTGAGCTCTCCACTGGGGCAAGCTTCTGCGTGTAAATAGGCGACTTCTTTGAGTTTTAGTGCGCCTTCTTGGGCGATGGGGTAATACATATGCCTTGCGGTAACGATCAAATTAGGTTTTTTGCTGAGGTAAAGACTCCATTCTTTGAGTTTAGGTGCAAGGGCTAGCACGGCAGCAATGGCTGAGGGGAGGGCGCGAAATTCGGCGCTCAGTTGTGCAGGGAGTGTTTTATGTCGTGCCTTTGCGAGTGTTGTTGCGAGCAAAAATAAGCCTAGCAACTGAGCGGTGAATGTTTTGGTCGAAGTCGCGCCAAATTCTTCGCCTGCCCGCAATTGCAATTGCAGGTCGGCATGGCGCATTAAAGCGCTATTGGCTTGGTTACTGATGGCAAGCGTGACTTTGGCTCCCCATTGTTTTGCATGTTGGAGTGCTGCGACGGTGTCGATCGTTTCGCCGGATTGGGAAATGGCAACAATCAGCGTATTAGGTTTGATTATTCGTTCTTGGTAGCGAAATTCGCTGGCTAGTTCAACTTGCGTCGGTATGCCTGCCAAATGTTCTAACCAAAAACGGGCGGTTTGCGCCGCATGATGGCTTGAACCACTCGCGATTAATAACGTGTTGTCAATATTGGCGAAGAGTTCGGGCTTATTGAGCCAGTTCTCTAGTCGATGCTCTTGTGCGTTTTGAATGTACTCTGCTGAGTTGCTGGCTTGGGCGTGTATTTCACGCACCATAAAATGAGGTAGTTTGCCTGCACTGTGCGCCGGGCTGGGATCTCGTTGCGCCATCGCGCCATTCTCGCCAAAGATAATGATTTTACTGGCAGAGAGTTGTGCCACATCGCCCAGTTGTAATTCAGTGATGAGTGACGCGCGCTCTTGCAGTAGGCTGGGTTCTGACGAGAAAAAACTTGTATCGCTGCCGTGGGCGACAAACAGTGCTGGGCCTGCGGTGGTGCAATAAAGGAAATCTGGATTTGCTGTGGAAAATACAGTCAGAGAATAATAGCCATGCAGCGCTTTACAGACGATTTGGATTGCGCGCAATAAATCGTGATTTTGCTGCCAGTGCCAGTCAATTAAGCTTGCAATTTGGTGCTCAAGTGGTTTTTCAGTCTGTGAGTGATCAGTGCTATTGGGTGGGGCTTTAAGGTGCTCGGTATTTTCAATGACGCCACAGATTGAAATGCTCAATTGTTCTTTATATAAATAGGGCGTTGCGGCGATGGCGCCGTAGTCGCTGCTGCGTAATAGGGCTAATCGACATTCCGGTGTGTCGGCAACATCAGGAATGATTTTACCTTGCCACAGGGGGCAAACGCCCTCGCTTAAATAGCGTAAAGCAAGGTGAGGATGCTGTATCGGGCTGCGCTGTAATGCGCGCATTAGCTGTGGGCCGATATTGTGGTTTGAAATGCCGCCGAGCAAGGTGTCCATAGGTATTCTGCGCAAATCGATAAATGAATACTCATCGTAGACTGCTCTGTGCTTGGCTTAAAGCTTGTTTTGGCTTTTTTGTGCCTCCTGCAACAGACTGAGTGCTCGGGCGCTTTCAAGGTCGGCGCTAAACTTGCGAGCAAATAAATCAGGGCGATGTTCAAGTTGGGGTATTTCTGCAGGCGCGAATGTTTTTGGTGACCAAGCCCCTTGCTCCCACTCAAGATAACGCATGGCGTTGTGGCAAAGTTGCGGCGCTAAATCGGTGTGCATTAAGAGGGTCTGAAAAAACATTTCATCGGGCACCAAGGTGTATTGGAAAAACCGAACCACTTTGGGGTTTTCTTCAATAAATTCCACTAGCGCTTGGCAGGTGGACTGCTTGAGCATCCACCACTGCGAACCCGCATAAATCTGCGAAATGGGCGCCGGAAGTGTGCGTTGCAGTCCGTGGCGATTGGCGATTCGCTGAATTTTTTGTAGCAATTTACCCGTTTTTTTACCATTTAATTTTTCAAAATGCCAAGCTTGGTAGCGATAGTCCACATTAAAATCATGCTTAGGTTTGAGATCGATAAAACCAGAAAACTTACTCTCACTCAAGAAAAATTCGATGTATTGATTGCTGTGTATTGGATAGTCTTGCCCAGATAGTAATACCCCCCAGTCAAATCCGTCACTTAGTGCGGCTTTGATCAGTCTCAGGCTGGCATCCACTAAGGAAAACCCACCCCAGCGGCATGGCTGACGATCAATAAATGTGACATGCGCTTTTGTCGCTTGAATCGCCGTTTGCATGGCTTCAAACACCGTCGTTGGGGTGTTGGCATCAATATGAATATAAAAATGCCGATCAGCGCCATTGAGCTGAATGACGAGCCGCGCTAATTGTTCGGCTTGAGCGTGCGCAAGAATAAAATAAGCAATGCGGAGCATGATAGGGACGAGATGGTCGATTCAAAGTGTATCTATTCTAACAGTCTGACCTCTGGCAACGCAGTTCATACTGTGAAGATGACGGAATAGCTGTTTTCGGCAGGGCGGCAAGGGTACAATAGCTTCCTTTTTACCTTCTGCGGCTGGCTTGACTGGGATGCAGAGGGTCGTTATCGTTCCACGACTTTTTATTTCAGGCTCAGGATAATGGCGAAAGCAGCAAAATCGGTGGCATTGCCAGAGAATTTCGAACAAGGCTTGCTCGAATTAGAGAGCTTAATTGCGCAGATGGAAGCTGGCAATCAGCCTTTAGATGCGAGTTTAGTGGCTTTTCAGCGTGGTACAGAGCTGCTTCGCTTTTGCGAAGGAAAATTGTCGGCGGCCGAACAGCAGGTTCGTGTGTTGGAAGCGGGCGAGCTGCAAAATTTGCCAAGCGCCGGAGTCTAGTTGATGTCAGTTGAAGCAAGCAATTTCAAGGCTTGGATGAGTGAAGTCCAAGCGCAAATGGAAAAAACGCTGTCTAGCGTATTGCCATCCAGTACGCATTTGCCAGAGCGCCTGCATGACGCAATGCGTTATAGCGTGTTGGATGGTGGAAAACGTGTGCGCCCTTTGCTGGCCTTTGCCGCTGGTGCAGTGGTCGATGCGCCGATTGAGCGCCTGCAATACGCTGGCTGTGCGGTTGAATTGATTCATGCCTATTCGCTGGTCCACGATGATATGCCAGCGATGGATAACGATGTATTGCGTCGTGGCAAGCCGACGGTGCATGTGGCGTATGGTGAGGCAACGGCCTTACTCGCAGGGGACGCCTTGCAAACGGCGGCTTTTGAAGTGTTGTCTAATCGTACTTTGGCCGACAATGCGCTGGATCAATTACACATGATTCGGATTTTAGCCAATGCCTCGGGTAGCTTGGGGATGTGTGGCGGTCAGGGTGTTGATTTATATAGTGTTGGGCAAGAACTGACGCTGCCACAGCTGGAAATGATGCATATCTTGAAAACGGGCGCACTCATTCGTGCATCGGTTTTATTGGGTTCATATTGCGGGACACCGCTGGCTACTGATCAGCGCGAGGCGCTTGATCATTACGCTAAATGTGTTGGGCTCGCCTTCCAAGTGGTGGATGATATCCTTGATTGTGAAGCCGATTCAGCTACGCTGGGCAAAACGGCGGGCAAAGATGCCGCCAATAATAAGCCTACTTATGTTGCTTTATTGGGCATGAAAGGCGCGAAAGAAAAAGCGGCCGAATTAAAAGCATCGGCTTTAGCCTCGCTCGCACCGTTTGGTGAAAAAGCAAATATGTTAAGTGCCCTTGCTGGGTATATTGTTGATAGAAAGTATTAATAAGGCTTGCTGGGATATACCCCCGGCAAGGCAAGGCAGACATGAAATACCCATTGCTTGATACCATTCAAAATCCCGCTGATTTACGTCAAATCGAGCGCAAAGACTTGCCCGAGGTTGCGCAGCAATTGCGCAGTTATTTGCTCGATTCGGTCAGCCAAACTGGCGGTCACTTTGCCAGCAATTTGGGCGCGGTCGAGTTAACCGTCGCGTTGCACTATGTCTTTGAGACGCCGCATGACCGCTTGGTGTGGGACGTGGGCCATCAAAGCTATCCGCATAAAATCTTGACGGGCCGCCGTGAACGCATGCATACCATGCGTAAAAAAGGCGGTTTGGCTGGGTTTCCCAAACGCGACGAAAGTGAATTTGACACCTTTGGTGTCGGTCATTCTTCAACATCAATCGGTGCAGCGCTCGGCATGGCTGAGGCCGCGCTGATTAAGGGCGAAAAGCGCAAGGCGATTGCGGTGATCGGCGACGGTTCGATGACGGCGGGGCAGGCGATTGAAGCCTTGTTTAATGCGGGGCATCGTGAAGACGTCGATTTGCTGGTGATTTTGAACGACAACGAAATGTCGATTTCACCGAATGTGGGCGCGTTTAATAATTATCTCGCCAAATTGCTGTCGGGCAAGTTTTACAACGGCATTCGCAGCGTGTCGGGCAAAGTGCTCGATGTCATGCCGCCGTTGAAAGAATTTGCCAAAAAAGGTGAAGAAAGCGTCAAAGGCTTTTTGACCCCGGGGACGCTGTTTGAGGAAATTGGCTTTAACTATATCGGCCCGATTGATGGTCATGATATGGAAACTTTAGTGTCGACTTTGTCGAATATTAAAGAGCTGAAAGGGCCGCAGTTTTTGCATGTGGTTACCAAAAAAGGCAATGGGTATAAGCTGGCAGTTGCTGATCCTGTTAAGTATCACGCGGTTACCCCGTTTAATCAGCAGGACGGGCTATGTGGTAGTAAATCAAGCAAGCCTAGTTTTACGCAGATTTTTGGCGATTGGCTGTGTGATATGGCCGCGCAGGACGAAAAATTGGTGGGCGTGACGCCAGCAATGCGCGAAGGCTCAGGCATGGTGCGTTTTCATGCTGAATATCCAAACCGCTATTTTGACGTTGGCATCGCCGAGCAGCACGCGGTGACGTTTGCGGCGGGCTTGGCCTGTGAGGGCTTAAAACCGGTGGTGGCGATTTATTCGACCTTTTTGCAGCGTGCCTACGATCAGCTTATTCACGACGTGGCCTTGCAAAATCTCGACGTGACGTTTGCGATTGACCGCGCTGGCTTAGTCGGCGCTGACGGCCCAACGCACGCCGGCAGCTTTGATTTGTCGTTCCTGCGCTGCATCCCGAATATGGCGGTGTTGGCGCCAGCGGACGAAAATGAATGCCGGCAAATGCTATTTACCGCCTACCAGCATTTTGGCCCCGCTGCGGTGCGTTATCCGCGCGGCTGTGGCATGGGGGTTAAAGTAGTCGATCAAATGAGCGTTTTGCCTTGGGGTAAAGGTGAAATTCGCCGCCAAGCGCACGTTGCTGATGGTGTGGCTAGTGAGCCAAAAATTGCGATTTTAGCTTTTGGCACGGTGCTGGAGCCGGCTTTGCTTGCCGCAGAAAGCGTGAATGCGACGGTAGCGAATATGCGTTTCATTAAACCGCTGGATACCGCGCTGGTGCTGGAACTCGCGGCTACGCATGATCTGCTGGTCACAGTGGAAGACAACGCCATTATGGGCGGGGCAGGTAGCGCGGTGCTGGAAGCGTTGATGCAAGCAGGCGTGATGAAGCCGGTATTGCAATTGGGCTTGCCGGATGCGTACGTTGAGCACGGCGAACAACAGCAAATTTTGGCCGACTGTGGACTGGATGCGGCAGGCATTGTGCATAGCATCAAGCAGCGTTTGGCTGCTACATAATTATATGTTTGCCATCAAATAGCCGTAGTTCTTGTGAAAGAGCTGCGGCTATTTTGCTTTGCGTTAGGGTCTGTTGACGCTTGGTTTTCGGTCGCACACCAAACGTCAACAGACCCTAGGAAATAGCGTCGATATAAAGTGTTGGGAATGTAAGAAAAAAATCCGCAGCACGGCAAATTTTGTCGCAAATACGTCGTGATGTGGACGAGCATTTGGGCTGGAAAGCGTGGGCGCGACTTATTTCGCTAAACTACTTTTAAAATGAACATGCGATTAAGTCGGGCTTGAAATTTGAACACCGCACGCTATAACCGCAAGTAGAAGAGTTGGACACGGCAATACGCGCAGAAGTGATGATTTTTATTTATTAGGTATTGCTTCATAAGTCTTTGTTTGTATTGCGTACAAATAAATACCATTGCTGTTACTGAATTTTACGTTTTAATTTTTCGGTGGAAATTGAATGAGCTTAAATCCGCGTCTGCAGGAATTGCTGGAATGGGTGCAGCGTGCTGGCCACGTGAGTGTGGAAGAATTAGCGCATCATTTTGGTGTAACGCCGCAAACCATTCGCCGTGACATTAATCAGCTGGCTGATGAGCGCAAGTTGCATCGTGTACATGGTGGCGCCAGTGCGCAGTCTAGCGTGGAAAATGTTGAATATTCTGCGCGCAAAGGTTTGCATAGCGACGCCAAAGCGCGCATTGCTAAATTGGTGGCTGAACATATCCCAAATCATGCTTCTGTTTTTATGAATCTGGGTACAACCAGTGAAGCCGTCGCTCGCGCCTTGCGGCATCATGTTGGCTTGCGTGTCATTACCAATAACCCACATATTGCGATGATGATGTGTCATTACGCCGATAGTGAGGTAATTCTGGCTGGCGGCGTGATGCGTGCCAAAGATAGCGGTATTTGCGGTGAAGCAACGATTGAGTTTATTAAACAGTTTCGTGTGGATTACGCCGTCTTGGGTGTCGCCTGCGTCGAAATGGATGGCACGCTACGCGACTTTGAAATGCGCGAAACACGCACGTCCGAAGCGATTATTGCGCAGGCACGTAATGTGTTTTTGGTTGCTGATCACACTAAGTTTGGTCGGCCCTCTTTAGTGCAAATGGGGCATTTGCGCCAGATTACTGCGCTATTTACCGATCAGGCTGTGCCAGCGGCATTATTGCCGGTGCTGGAGGAAACGGGCACCGAGCTGTATGTGGCCGATCAGACCGAGCTGCTTGAATGAGTGGCTCGTTTTTCAAATGAACATTAAACACCGCATTGGCGGTGTTTTTTTTCGTCTCCAATCCTTTTTTGTTCGTTATCGAATATTTAATTGTTGCAAAATGAAAATAAACGCGCATAATACGAAAATAAATGCGCGAACTGATTCGGTTTGTGTTCGTTTTTAATCATAAAGTCAAGGCTGACCAAAAATGAATGCAGCAATTTCACCTCAAACTCAGCAGTATTTTGCTTCAGGGCGGTTTGCAACCATGGGTGATACGCTCGTGCAGGGTGCCAACAGGGCGACGGAGACTCGCCGCAAATTCATCGTCGCCAACTGGAAAATGCACGGTGATTTGGCTTTTTGCCGCACGATGATTCCGGCGCTGGTTGCTGCTGTGCAAGGCAGCGTCGAGCTGATTGTTTGCCCACCAGCGCCATTTTTGTCCGTGGTGAGTCATTTGGCTGACGGCACTGGCATTGCTTGTGGTGCGCAAGATGTCGCTGAATTGCCAAGTGGTGCGCGTACTGGCGAATGTTCGGCGGCGATGCTCGCTGACGTTGGCTGTCGCTACGCATTGGTCGGCCATTCCGAGCGCCGCCAGCATCATTATGAAGACGATGCGCTGATTGTTGGCAAAGCACGAGCTTGCTTACTGGCCGGTATTACTCCGATTGTTTGTATTGGTGAGAGTGCCAGTGAGCGCGAAAAAGGCGAAGTCGAGCAGGTGTTATGTAATCAGCTCGATTGGCTGATGAGTACGCCGAATTGGCGTGAGGCGATTGTGGCGTATGAGCCGCGCTGGGCGATTGGGAGTAATCAGTCTGCAACGCCCGAGATGGCGCAGGAAACACATGCGTTCA
>CAUPHX010000112.1:0-9267 GCA_963511125.1 uncultured Deefgea sp.
AGCGCCGATCAAGCGAAAAGCCATCAAGGCTTACTCGACGTGGTGCAGCGTGCGGGTTATCAAGTGCTGTGGCGCGATAATCAATCAGGCTGCAAGGGCGCTTGTGACCGCATCCCGAATGAAAATACCCATGATTTTGCCGAGGCCAAACTGTGCCAAGACGGTGAATGTCTCGACGAAGCTTTACTACAAGGCTTGCAAGGCAAAATCGATGCGATGCAGCGCGATACCGTCATTGTGCTGCACATGATGGGTAGCCATGGCCCCGCTTATTTCAAACGCTATCCAAAAGAATTTGCCAAGTTTCAGCCGACCTGCGATACCGCGCAGCTCGATCAATGCACGCAGACGCAAATCACCAACAGCTACGACAATAGCCTGCTGTACACCGATTATGTACTGTCAAATGTGATTTATTTACTACGCAAGAACAGCAGCAAAGTCGACACGGCGATGACGTATATTTCCGATCACGGCGAATCGCTCGGCGAACGCGGATTGTATCTTCACGGCACACCGTATTTACTGGCGCCCGATCAACAAACTCACGTCCCCGCGATGCTGTGGTTGTCACCCGATTACGCCAAGCGCGCACAAATTGATTTAGCCTGCTTGCAAAGTAAAGCGGGTAACAAGTATTCGCATGACAACCTGTTTCATTCAACGCTGGGTCTACTGAATATCAAAACGGCGCTGTATCAAAAAGACCTCGATTGGTACGCTCCGTGTAGAAACAAACAACAGGGTATTACCAGCTAGACTTTATTTAACAAAACCTAGCTGGTAATACATCTACTACTTAACCCCCTGCTCCACCGCCCAAATCGCCGCCTCAAGGCGTGAACGAAAACTCAGTTTTCGTAGCAGGCTTTTCACATGCACTTTGACCGTGCCTTCGGCAATGCCTAACTCACGACCAACGAGTTTGTTGGATAGTCCGTGCGAGAGACAAACCAAAATTTCACGCTCGCGGTCAGTCAGCGATTCCAGCATCACATTGCGCTCATTGCCGTCGTCTTCGCGCAGCGCCAGTGCGAGTGCGCGGCCGAGCCGTTCGGGGATCGCCATTTGCCCATCCAGCGCATCGGCCAGACTACTGATAATTTCTTCTGGCTCCATATCTTTCAACAAATAACCATCCGCCCCCGCCCGCACTGCGGCGACCAAATCGGCCGATTGGTCGGACACGGTCAGCATCACCACCCGAGAATCAACGTCCAGCTCTTTGATCGCGCGCAGCGTGGCGATGCCATCCATGCCTTTCATATTCAAATCCAAAATCACCAAATCCGGATTATGTTGCTGTACCAGCACCAGCCCTTCAGCACCGCTAGCCGCCTCGGCCACCACCACAAAGCGCACATCCAAACCGAGCAACTGCACTACGCCCTTACGAAATAAAGGATGGTCGTCGATCACAATGACATTAAATTGTTCGCTCATTGTTAACACCTTACGCGGATTTAATTGAGTTCGACATCGCAAAAGGCGTCGAAGGAATAAAACTGAGTTGCACCACCGTTCCGCTTGGTTCGTGGCGCAGCAATTGCAAATCGCCATTCAAACTAACGGCACGATCGTGCATGATACCTAGGCCATAATGCTGTTTTTTGTGGGGATTGTCGGCGATACCGCAGCCATCATCGGTGATTTTAACCACCACACGAATGCCTTCCCACGCCAAGCTAATCCATGCATGCTGCGCGGCGGCATGGCGTTCAATATTGACCAAGGCTTCGCGCACAATCTGCAAAATATGAATTTCTTCGTGCGCAGCCAGTTCAACGCCCATTAAGCGATTATCCAAAATCACTTGATGCTCAGCGCGCTCGGCGAACTCTTGCACCGTTTGCTCTAGCGCCGCCGCTAAGCCGCGCTCATTCATTTGTAGCCGGAAGGTATTGAGCAATTCACGTAATTGTCGATATGCACCGTTGAGACCTTCGCGCAACTCAAACAAGGCGGCATTGGCGGTATCGCTGCGCTGCGCTTCTGGAAATTGATTTTGCAAGCGCACGACTTGGATTTTTAAGTAAGACAAGGATTGCGCCAAAGAGTCATGCAACTCACGCGCAATCACCGATCGTTCATCGTGTAACGCCAAACGATGCTGCTCTTGTTTGCGTTTAGAATTAGCCAGCGCGGTGCCAATTTGCCGCGCTACCGCCTCCAATAATTGCTGTTGCCAATCGAGCAAAACCTGCTGCGCTTTGAGCTGAATCGGCATAATGCCGTACACCCGCCGCCCATCACTGAGCTGAAACACCGGCGAGTCCGACTGCTGCGGCGCGATGTCGGCAGCATCGGTACAAGTGGCGCAATCGGTACGGGCACACGGCTCAGATAATTTATTGGGCATCATCGCTAAACGAAACGCCAGCGGCGCTTGTTCTGTTTCGGTAATACAAATTGCCGCATGTTCTAACTCAATCACATCGCCCACATCGGCGAGCACCTGATTAAACGTTGCCTGATTCGGCTCTTGATCAGACAAGCGTTGTTTGGTGCGATAGAGTAATTCGAGGCTGCGCTGATTTTGCGTCAGCGCCTGCGTTTTTTCAGCCACCCTTGCTTCAAGCACCTCAATCCCCAACGCCAACTCCGCGACCATATGATTAAAAGCTTGGCCTAATTGCGTAATTTCACCAGCACCGTTGGCGGGAATGCTCACTTGCAAGTTGCCTTGCTGAACCTTTTCTGCCGCCTTGGCCATGGCGCTCAAAGGCCGCGTCACGCGTCGGGTGAGCCATAACAAGGTCAATGCAAACACCAAGCTCATGCCACCCATCGCAATCCATTGGATTTTGCCCAGCCATTGCAATCGCGTTTCATGCCGCGACTCAATCGCCGCCACGTAGGCATCGATCAGGGTGGCAAATTGAATCGCCTTGGGTAATAAACTGCCGTCTGGCGCGGCATTGATCGGCGCGAACAACTCTTTCATCTCGGTGCGCCACGCCATTTCCATCTGGTTATAAGCAATCCGCACCGGATCACTGAGGTCGTCAGGCAAGTTTTTTTGCAATGTTGGGCTATACAAGCGCTGCTCGAACTCATCAATCACTTGGTGCAACATGGGTCGACTACCCGGCACCGGTGGCGGCGGAGATAAATGGGTCGCGACAATCAAAAACGTTTGTTTGCGCAAAGAGCCGGCCATATTAATCGCTGCTCCTTCGCCTGTCGTATGAACAACCATGCTCCAGCTTAAAATCAGCGCTAAAAACGCCGGCAAAACCATCAACAATAAAGCTTGTGTGATAAAGCGCACAATTGAAGTTTGCTGAAAATAATTCATCACTCGCAAAAGCAACTACCTCCTAATTTCCAAGGCAGGTATTGAACTCAATACCCCGCTCGACCTGCTTGAGCAAAGTAACGCTTTCCTCTTATCGATTCAGCGCACATTTAGGCCAGAACTCACATTGAGCTAGGCGATAACTTGAGTACACCACGCCAAACTCGGTTTACGCAAATTTCAAAGTCACCGCCCTTACCCCCAAAGAGATAGCCACCTTGCAGATTGGCAGAGGCTACCCCCTAAAGAGGCATTGTTGCCGCGCGGCGGGCGGCCTAATCTTCCTCAATCAATCGATTGGATTAAATATCGCTGTGGATACCGCCCGCCGCAATCTACTTTTTGGCCGCAGGCCGCAAGCGCCCTCTGCGCTGCGCCCACCGTGGGCGACGCCGCGTTTTGTTGATCGCTGCACCCGCTGCGGTGAGTGCGTGGCGACCTGTCCCACTCAGATTATCAAAATCGGCGAAGCGGGCTTTCCCACAGTCGATTTCTCACAGGGTGAATGTACTTTTTGTGGCGACTGCAGCAGCGCCTGTAAGCCCGCAGCACTCAAACAAAGCAGCGACGCCCCGTGGTCTTTACACGCAAAAATAACTGACAGCTGCTTGGCGAGCCGCGGCGTTGAGTGCCGAATTTGTGGCGAAGCCTGTGATGAACAGGCGATTCGATTTGAGTTGGCGATTGGCAAAGTGGCGCAGCCACACGTGATCACCGAGCAATGCACCGGCTGCGGCGCCTGTGTGGCGCCCTGCCCGAGTAATAGCATTCGTATTTTGGAGTTAATCGCATGAATATTTTTAGTTTGGTGATCCGTGCCGTGCCCGGGTTTCTTGAAGAAGTCAAAACGGCCGTGCTGGCCGTTCCTGGTGTTGAATTACATGTCGAACACGAAGGCAAACTCATCATCACCATCGAAGATGTACCGGGCATGCGCTGCTCTGATTTACTGAAACAAATCCAAGAAATCCCCCGTGTCGCGTCCGCGACGCTGGCCTATGAATACTGCGACGACGAGACATTGCCGACGCAAGCCCTAGCGACCCCAAAACAAAAACACCCAGAGGAACGTTTATCATGAGCTTAGATCGTCGTGACTTTATTAAGATTTCTGCCGTTGCTGCCGCCGCCGCCAGTGCAGGAATTCCACTGGCCAATGCTGCGCCGAAAACCATGCCGATTAGCGCCGGCGATGGCAAAGATGCCATTCGTTGGGATAAAGCCCCCTGTCGCTTCTGTGGCACTGGCTGTGCCGTATTAGTCGGCACGCAAAATGGCCGTGTGGTTGCCACCCAAGGCGATCCAGATGCGGAGGTGAATCGTGGACTGAACTGCGTGAAAGGTTATTTCCTTTCCAAAATCATGTACGGCGAAGATCGCTTGACCAAGCCTTTGCTACGCAAAAAAAATGGCGTCTACGACAAGAGCGGTGAAGTCCCCCCCGGTAGCTGGGACGAAGCATTCGACATCAGGGAAAAGAACGGGTCGGACGCGCTGGAAACCAGCGGGCCAAATTCAATTGCGATGTTTGGTTCGGGCCAATGGACGGTGTGGGAAGGCTATGCCGCGTCCAAATTGATGAAAGCGGGTTTCCGCAGCAATAATATTGATCCAAACGCGCGTCACTGTATGGCCTCGGCGGTAACCGGTTTCATGCGTACCTTTGGTATGGATGAGCCGATGGGCTGTTACGACGACATCGAAGTCGCCGATGCCTTTGTGTTGTGGGGCTCAAATATGGCCGAGATGCATCCCATTTTGTGGAGCCGTATCACGGACCGTCGCCTGTCCAATCCAAAAGTAAAAGTCAGCGTACTCTCTACGTATGAACATCGCTCATTTGAGTTGGCCGACAACGGCTTGGGCTTGGTGTTCACACCGCAAACCGACTTGGCGATGATGAATTTTATTTGCCATCACATTATTTCAACCGGCCGCGTCAATCAGAAATTCGTTAAAGATCACTGTAATTTCAAAATTGGCGAAACCGACATCGGTTACGGCCTGCGCCCGAACAACCCGCTGGAAGTCAAAGCCAAAGCCAATGGCTATCCCGGCGCGGATAAAAAACCCAAAGGCAACCCAAGTGAGATGAAGCCCGGCTCATTTGAGCATTTTTCCAAATTTGTCTCTGATTACACCGTTGATAAAGTCAGTAAATTGTGTGGCATTCCCGAAGATCGCCTGATTGCCTTAGCTGAATTGTATGCAGATCCAAAAATCAAAGTGATGTCGTTCTGGACCATGGGCTTTAATCAGCACACCCGTGGCACGTGGGCGAATAATATGATTTACAACGTGCATTTGCTCACCGGCAAAATCGCCGAGCCAGGCAATAGCCCATTCTCACTCACGGGCCAACCTTCGGCCTGTGGCACGGCGCGCGAAGTCGGAACTTTTGCCCATCGTTTGCCTGCCGATATGTTGGTCACTAATCCAGAGCACCGTAAACACGCCGAAGAAATTTGGACCATCCCAGATGGCACGATTCCCGACAAAATCGGCTTGCACGCGGTGGCGATGGCACGCGCGATTAAAGACGGCAAAGTGAAAGTGTATTGGCAAATGGCCAATAACAATATGCAAGCTGGCCCCAACATTAACGAAGAACTGTATCCAGGCTGGCGTCGTCCCGACACCTTTATCGTGGTGTCGGATCCCTACCCAACCGTTTCAACCTTGGCAGCCGACTTGGTATTACCCACCGCGATGTGGGTCGAAAAAGAAGGTGCTTTTGGCAATGCCGAACGCCGTACCCAATTCTGGCGCCAGCAAGTGAATGCGCCGGGGGATGCGCAATCTGATTTATGGCAACTGATGCAATTTGCCAAACGCTTCAAAATCGAAGACGTGTGGCCTGCCGATTTGATCGCCAAACAACCCGCCGTCAAAGGCAAATCTTTGTTTGACGTGTTGTACGCCAACGGTAAAGTAAACAAATTCAAAAACGCTGAACTCGCCAAAGGCTTTGAAAACTTTGAAGCCAAACTCGCGGGTTTCTACGTGCAAAAAGGTTTGTTTGAAGAGTACGCCGAATTCGGCCGCGGCCATGGCCATGACTTAGCGCCATTCGATACTTACCATCAAGTTCGCGGCCTACGTTGGCCTGTCGTGAATGGCAAAGAAACCAAATGGCGCTACCGTGAGGGCTACGATACTTACGTCAAAAAAGGCGAAGGGGTGCGCTTCTACGGCAATAAAGACGGCAAAGCCAACATCATCGCGCTACCGTACCAAGCACCACCAGAAATGCCAGATGCCAACTTTGATATGTGGCTATGCACGGGGCGCGTGCTAGAGCATTGGCACACCGGCACGATGACGCAGCGCGTGCCTGAACTCCACAAAGCCGTTCCCGAAGCGGTTTTGTTCATGAATCCGAATGATGCGAAAAAACGGGGCTTGCAGCGCGGAATGATCGTCAAAGTCGCGTCGCGGCGCGGCGATATTAAGCTTCGCCTTGAGACTCGTGGCCGCAACAAGCCGCCTGTGGGCTTGGTCTTTGTGCCGTTTTTCGACGAGTTGCGCTTAATTAACAAGCTCACGCTGGATGCAACCTGCCCAATTTCTAAGCAAACTGACTATAAAAAATGCGCAGTTAAAGTCACCAAAGCTTAAAAAAATGACCTGAGTTAGTCGGGCTAAGCCAACAGCAAGCCCGACAAAAATCAGATGTATATCTATATACGGCTTGATATGTAATGGCTAGCTAGCAATACATACGCATCAAGCAATAGGAGAGAATAATGAAAAAATTAATCAGCTTATTTATTCTGCTACTGAGCTTTGGCATGGTGATCCAGCCTATTCACGCAGAAGAATTAAAAACATTACGCGGCACCGAAGCGGTCAAAGGTGACCCCGCATTTGATCATTTTCGCTGGGAAAAAGACAGCAAACCTTTGCCACGGCAGTTCGTGCAACAACCGCCGATTATCCCGCACACCACCAAGGGCTATTTGATTACCAAAGAGTTCAATAAATGCCTCGATTGTCATAGCTGGGATCGCACCGCAGACACGGGTGCGACCAAAATCTCAATCACTCACTTTAAGACGCGTGGTGGCACCGAACTCACCAATATTTCACCGCGCCGCTATTTCTGCCAGCAATGCCACGTTCCGCAAACCGACGCTAAACCGTTGGTAGGCAACACCTTTCAGCCCGCTGCGGGCATGGTGAAATAAACCCACACCGTAGGAGTGGGCTTGCCTGCGAAAGCGATCTAATCAGCGGCGCATTCGCGGGCACGCCTGCTCCTACACATTGACACGGACTGTTCTGAATCGATAGCTAGATTCGGTCGGTGATGTCGAACCCAAAGGGAGTACAAAATGAGTGATATTCCAAGCAAGCCGACCCTCAAAGGTCGACTCTGTACTTTAGTACAGAAAATCAAAGCCATTCGCCTCGGTTACATCGGGGCGATTGTTGCGTTTTTAGTCGGGATTATGTTTTGGGGTGGTTTTAATACCGCACTCGAGATGACCAATACCGAGCAGTTCTGTTTAAGCTGCCATGAAATGGCCGACAATGTGTACCCCGAGTATCAAGAAACGATTCATTACACCAATCGCTCTGGTGTGCGCGCGACCTGTCCAGATTGCCATGTACCGCATGAATGGGGTCCAAAAATGATTCGTAAAATTGAAGCGTCCAAAGAAGTCTGGGGCAAGCTGACCGGCTTTATCGATACGCGTGAAAAATTCATCGAACACCGCCAAAAGCTAGCCGAAAACGAGTGGAAACGCATGAAGGCCAACGATTCCAAAGCGTGCCGCAATTGCCATAATTACGAATATTTCGATTATATGGAGCAAAACACTCGCTCAGCCAATGCCCATCAAAAAGGCCTCTCAGAAGGCATGACGTGTATCGATTGCCACAAAGGGATCGCCCATCATCTGCCAGCGGTCAATCAGCACGTTGGTCCGGATGGCAAAGGCGTCAAACCCGAAATCATGCATCCAGTCCAACCCAAAGCGGATGGCGCCAAAGCAGCGTCCGCCAGCGAAGATGACATGGCGGGGATTGAATAGCCATTACCGACCCAACAGCGGGGCTCATGGAGAGTCCCGCTTTTTTACGCCCATAGCCTTGCCAGCCTGCGCCTCACAGGCAATACTAAGCGGCATTGATTGCTAGGAATACCCCGTGTTTGCTGCTGCTTTTTCCGCCTTAACTGAATGTGACCCCAAGCAAAAAATAGCGCGTCTATTGTCGATTGATTTGTACGACCATACCGATCGCGAGACCTGTGCGATTGTGGCTGTTGAAAATCCAGGCCGCCCTGCCAAGCCGGAACTGGTCGCGCCGAAAGACCTGCCACGCCGCCGTAATCTAGGCGAAGCTGAAAACCGCGCCGCGCTATTGCATGCCTTTGCCCATATCGAATTTAATGCCATTAACTTGGCACTGGATGCGCTCTATCGCTTCCGCGAAATGCCGGCACAATATTATGCAGACTGGCTACAGATTGCGCGCGAAGAGGCTTACCATTTCAACTTACTATGTGAGCATCTGAATACTTTAGGCTTTGAATATGGCGATTTCCCAGCCCACAACAGCTTGTGGGAAATGGCAGTCAAAACCGATGGCGATGTGATGGCAAGAATGGCCTTGGTGCCACGGATTTTAGAAGCACGCGGGCTGGATGCCGTACCGCCGATTCGGCAAAAACTCTTTAATATCGGCGATCTGCGCGCCTGTGAAATTCTCGACATCATTTTGGCAGATGAAATCGGCCATGTGCGAATGGGAAACTACTGGTACCACTGGTGCTGCACACAGCGCGAACTCGACCCACTTAGTACCTTCGTCGCCCTATTTCGCGATTATGAAGCGCCGGTATTTCGCGGCACGCTCACTCAAATTGCGCGGCAAGCAGCGGGGTTTACTGCCGAAGAAATGGAATTGATTGAGTCGCTGAAGCAGTAAATTTAGAATCATATTCTGCGATGCTGACTCAG
>CAUPHX010000113.1:0-9264 GCA_963511125.1 uncultured Deefgea sp.
CTTGATGGGCTTTTTCACATACAATTTAGTTTGACAAAATAAATATCGAGTCTTTCCCGTGAAGTCAGTCAAAACTCTCTCCCTATTACTGCCGCTGATGTTCATGCTGAGTGGCTGCGATCAAGTATTGGAATTAGTTAATAAGCAAAAAGCCAATGGTAAAGCGGTGGGGGCATCTTGCCGTCATAGCGGCCGATCGCTAGAAGACTGTTATCGTCGCAGCCCGAAAGTCGCAAAGGCGGATATCTATGCGGGCTGGAAAGAAATGAATGAATACATGCAAGCTAAAAAAATCACCGAGGTCGCACCGCCACCTGATGTGAAGACCGGATCACTATCGCCGATCGCAGAGATCGATTTGGATGCCAAAGCGTCTGCCGTGAACGAAGCCTCTGCACCAGCAGCTGAAAAAGCGGCAAAACATTAATTTTGTATGGGTAAAAAATGCGTCCATTATTGGCACAGACTCAATTATTTTCTTCATTGAGCGATGAAGAATTACAGCAAGTCGAATCACTTGGTAAACAGCGCCAAGTTAGCAAGGGGTCCGTTTTGTTTTATGAAGATGACCCTGTTGAGTGTATGTATGTCTTACTCGAAGGTCGTTTGAAACTGTATTCTAGTAACGACAGTGGTCGAGAATTTGTCTATCACGTCGCAGATCCTGGCATCTCATTTGGTGAGTTGGCTTTGTTTTGTGATGAACGTCGCTCTATTTGCGCCGAAGCGGAAACGGATTGCGTGGTGATGAGTATTTATAAAGCGGACTTTATGAACTTATTAGTTAGCAATCCAGAGTTGAAAGATCAGATGCTCGTGGGGGCGATGACGGTAATTAATTCGCTGGCCACCATGGTGCGAAATTTCGCGTTGAAAGACGTTTATGGCCGTGTGCGGGTTTTATTTGAGCGTTTAGCGCAACCAACAGATGAAGGTTTGCTGATTGATGAGCAAATGAGCCAGCAGGATATCGCCGATCGCGTTGGTGCTTCGCGCGAAATGATTGCCAAAATTATGCGTGAATTAGTCGCAGGCGGTTATGTCGAGACGGGTCGTAAACGACTTTTGCTGCTTAAAAAATTGCCAGAGCAGTTTTAATTTTAAAACAATAATTTTAATCACGCACACTTCAGCGTTAATTTACAGGGTTTTGTATGCTATCCATTTTACAAAAAGTATCATTGCTAGAAGGCTTCACGGATCAGCAACTTGAATATATGGTGCAGGTTGGTGTGAAACGTACGATGCCAAAAGGTGCATTTGTATTCCGTGAAGGGGATCCTGCGGAAGGGATGTACGTCTTGCTCGAAGGTCAGGCGCGTTATTTTAGTAGCGATAATCAAGGCAAAGAATTTGTCTTTATGCTGGCCGAACCCGGCGATGCGATTGGTGAAATTTCGCTGCTCGATGACGAGCCTCGCGGCTGGTCAGTGCAATGCGAAGAAAACTGTGTGTTTTTGATGTTTACCAAGCACGAATTCCGCGAGGCTTTAAATCGTGAGCCACACGTGAAGGACGTCGTCATCGCTAATTTAGCGAAAATGGTTCGTTCTTTATCGACCACGATGAAAAATTTGGCTTTGCTCGACGTCTACGGCCGTGTGCGTGCTTTGTTTGAATCGATGCTTGAAACCGTTGATGGGCAAGAAATGATTTCGCAACCACTCACTCAGCAAGCGATTGCCGATCGCGTTGGTTCATCTCGTGAAATGATTGCGCGGATTTTGAAAGAATTGGTCTTTGGCGGCTATATTCGTTTGGAAAATAAACGCATTATTATTGTGCAAAAATTGCCGGAACGATTTTAAGTCTTAGCAGGTCAATAAAAATGGCGAGCATAGCTCGCCATTTTTATTGGTAGTGAATTTAAACCGTGTGACATTACTTCATTTAGATTGAATGCAATCTTATTTTGCCATTTCGCTGGCGGTTTGAGCCGCAGGCTTGCTCGCCACATTAGGTTTACTTGCCTCGGCTGGCTTTGGCAAATACAGCGGCCCTTTGTAGCCGCAGGCGCTGAGGGTGAAAGCGAAAAATAAAAAGGTCATCAGAGCGCGCATAAGGGCTGGGCTTGTCAGTGGTAGAATTGGTATTTTAGCATGGCACGATCAGTCCGCGTGCTGTCAGAATGGATTAGTAGGAAAGGATAGAAATGACCGAATCAGAGTTTTTGGATGTGAGCGACGCAGTATTTGCGAAAATTGAAATGGCGCTCGACGATGTTGAGTTCGATGTCGACACCCTCTGCACAGGGAATGTACTAGAAATTGAATTTGAAGACGGTAGTAAAGTCATCGTCAATCGGCATGCTGCAAATCAAGAAATTTGGTTGGCCGCGCGCTCTGGTGGTTATCACTATCGCTTGATTGAAGGCCACTGGATCAATACCCGTGGTGACGGTGAATTATTTGCCGATGTGGCGGCGGCGATTAGCGCGCATGCAGGCGAAGCTTTTAGCTTTTAATGGAAATCGCACTGTGGCTGGCGGGACTGTTTGCATCAGCTTTTTTATCCGCCACGGTATTGCCAGGAAATTCAGAAGCTACTTTATTGGCCGCGCTGCATTTTAAACCGAGTTTGGGCTTAGTCGCCGTCGCGGTCGCTTCGGTGGGCAATATTCTTGGTGGATTGTTAACGGTGTGGCTGGGGCGAAAACTACCGCCAGCACCGCAAAAACCGTGGCTACACAGGCTGCAAAACTTAGGCCCCATCAGTTTATTGTTATCTTGGGTACCGCTGGTTGGTGATGCGCTATGTGGCGTTGCGGGTTGGCTGCGCTGGCCTTGGTTGGCGGTGATTGTGTATTTGTCGGTGGGTAAAATACTGCGTTATCTGGCGATTTATGCGCTGCTCAATATTTAAGAGGGCAATGTGAAACAAACTGCAATCGCATTGATGTTGATGGTAAGTACGGCGATGTCGGTGCCAGTGCCGCTGCAGGCCGCCGATATTCCCGATTTTGGCGATGTCTCTCAGCAAGGTTTGAGCACTCAGCAAGAGCGCGAAATTGGCGAAAATGCCATGCGCCAAATTCGTCGTAGTGGCGCGATGATGGATGACCCAGAAATCGTCGCTTACCTCAATCAAATGGGGCAGCGGCTGACTGATGCCGCTGAAGTCAACGAGCCGCAATTTACCTTTTTTCCCTTGCTTGATTCAAGTGTCAATGCGTTTGCGATGCCGGGCGGGTTTATTGGTGTTCACACGGGCTTGATTGTGCATGCCCAGCACGAGTCGGAAGTGGCCAGCGTCTTGGCGCATGAAATCGCTCATGTGAGTCAGCGGCATATTGCCCGCTTGATTGATGGGACAAAATCGGGCATCTGGCTGTCATTGGCGTCGATTGCTGTGGCCTTGTTGGCTTCTCAAGCTGGGCGTGGTGATGCAGCAATGGCCGCTATCGTGGCGGGTTCAGGTTTAGCGGTGCAAAAGCAGCTTGATTTTACGTATTCGTTTGAACAAGAAGCGGATCGAATCGGGATGCAAACGCTGAAAAAAGCCGCTTATGATCCGAATGCGATGGCGACTTTTTTTGAGCGCTTACAAAAGCACAATCGTTTATATGAGAATAATGCGCCGGATTTTTTGCGCACGCATCCGGTCACGTATAAGCGCATCTCTGAGGCACAAGCGCGTTCTGGCGAGTTCAAATTCAAGCCTGTCCCCGATAGCTTGGCGTTTTTATTGATTCGCGAGAAAAGCCGTGCTTTGCAAATGGGGGGGCGCGACGGCGTGCCTTATTACACGCATATCATCGCAGAAAAGCGCTATGCCAATGAAACTGCACAGCGTTATGGGCTCGCATATTCTTACTTCTTGCTGCGGCAGTACGATCTGGCGTGGGCGATGATGCAAGAGGCGAAAGCCAGTTTAGGGATGGACAAAGGTATGGGCGGAAAAAGCCATCCCACGCTGGAGTTTTTAGCGGGCAGCATCAAAATTGGCCAAGGACAATTTACGCAAGCCGAAGAAATTTTCAATGCGGCTACGCTACGTTTCCCCGCGAGCCGCGCTTTGGTGCATGGCTTAATTGATGCGCAAATCGCGGGTAATAATTTGGCAGCGGCGCAAGCCAGTATTTTAGATGCCTTACAACTTTATCCTTCGGATGCCTGGTTGTATCAGCGGATGGCTAAAATGTATGCCCAAAAAGGTGATTTAATGCGGCAGTATCAAGCGCAAGGCGAATATTACGTTAGGCTTCAGGAGTATGCCCCTGCATTTGAACAATTTGATTTAGCATTGAAACAGCCTGGCAATGATTTTTATTTATTATCCAGTATTGAAGCGCGTATTCGCCAACTGCGTGAAATGCAGAAATCAACCACCAAATAAAGCACGCCAAATCAATATGGACGTTCAAGTGAACGTGTTGATTTAAGCTGCTATGCTCAGCAAAATATTCAATTTAATGCTCACTATGCTGTTTTTTATGCCAAAAGGAAAAAGAATGAAACATTTACTCGCCGCCGCAGTCTTAATGAGTTGTTCATTGAGCGCAATCGCAGCAACTGCTGCTGAAGTTGAAACGACGGACACTGGCATTCAAATTACCACCTTGCAAGCGGGGAAAGGCGCAGCGCCCAAAGCTCATGATACGGTCACCGTGCATTACCGCGGTACATTAGCGGATGGCAAGGAATTTGATAGCTCGTACAAACGCAAGCAACCGGCAACGTTCCCTTTGAGTGGGGTGGTGCCATGCTGGACTGAAGGTGTACAAAAAATCAAAGTTGGTGGCAAAGCCAAACTGGTTTGCCCACCAGAATTGGCTTATGGCAGTCGTGGTGTACCCGGCGTGATTCCGGCTAATGCCACGTTGACGTTTGAAGTTGAAGTGTTAGCCATCAAATAATCGTGCCGGCGGGATGCCGGCATCAACAAGGAGTTGTTATGTTAAAGCTAGTTCTTCCCGTCGCATTTTTATTGAGTCTTAGCGCCTGCGATCAAGGTGCGCAATTGGCCCAGCAAGCCGCCTCATCAGTCGCTGCTGTAGTCGGCCAAGAAGTCAAAAATCAAGCCAATGCGGTGATTGATGAAACTGTAGGGCAAGCCAACGAAGCGCTCGCACCGCTGGGTATTGACGCCAGCAAAGTAGGTAGCGCGCTCAAAGACAAAACGACCGCTTTGATTGGCCAAGCCATCAAACCCAATGCCAACTGGCAAGCGCTGAGCGGTTTGACGGGAAAAACGGCAGCCGAGATTGGCTTGTTGACCGCAGTCAGCCCCATCGAAGCGGATTTAAACGCGCTATTAGGTAGCGATGCTGCTGCAGTGAAAGCGGCTTTGGGCGGTGCTATTTTGAAACAAGAGCGTGTACTTTATTTGCTGAATGAGCAGAAAGCGACGTATTTGCTGATTGATAGCGAAAGTCGCAAGCTCGAAGTCGGGCAGATTGAAAACGGCAAATTGAAAAACTTCGCCAGCCAAGGCGAAGCCCTGCATCGACCGAGCGATATTCAAGCGCTGATTGCCAAAAACGTGAAATAGTCTTGAAGGGCTTTGTTGCGCAAATAAACCCCACCCATGTATTCGGGTGGGGTTTATTTTATGAGCAAGCCTGAGTCCCCAACGTATCGCTCGACCCCTCCGTCAAACGCAGACGAAATCCTGAATTTAGCGATGCCGCCATTCAGTTCTGCCTGACCATCACAGGCTTGTTCGGCCGCGCTCTACGCCCAACAATGGGCATGCTCGAAAGCTGATTGCGGCTCGCCCATTTAGATTGGAAAGTGCCCGATTCCAGTCCGACTTCACATCGACAAAAAACACCCAAAGTCATCATTTCTGCGCGATAAAGCCTTGAAATGTCAGAATTCCCCAATTTATCTGCTAGTTTGAAGTTGAGCATGAAGTACAGCATTTTGGTAATCACATCCACAGCGATTTTATTGCCGGCATGGCCAAGGTGCAGCACAAATTGATGGTGCTACTTGATTTAAGCCATGCATTGACGTTTGAAAGAAATGGCACATCAAGCGGCCGTAGCCTACCGCGAGATATTTTCGCTTCGCTACAGTGTAGGCAACGCTAAATCGGTGCCCTAATTTTTGGCGTAGCTTGGTACTCAAAGTCATATTCAAGACATAGGTGAATTCCAATGGATATTCAGCGAACCGAGCAACCGGATGGGCTTTCCTTATGTGGTGCGCTCGATATTGGCAGCGTGGGTGCGGTATGGGCAGCGCTGTTGCCCTTACGTGAACAGTCGCTGAGCATCGATTTATCGGGGGTGATGTTTGCCGATACTGCTGGCCTACAATTACTGTTGATATTGCAGCGTGATGCGCCAACGATTCAGTTAAACAAGCCGAGTGATTGCTTATTATTACTGGCCGAAACGCTAGGACAAACGTCGTTGTTTGCGGAGGCCCTATGAGCTTAGTGGCCAAGAAATTATTCTTTGTCGAAGCGCGTGAGCAATTGCTGCAATTAGAAAATCTATTGCAAGGCATGAGCACGAGTGGGACGGATATTGAATCGCTCGATGCGGTGTTTCGGATTTTGCACACCATCAAAGGCTCGGCCAGTGTGTTTGATTTTGCGCCGATTGTGCACTTCACTCACGAGCTAGAAACCCAACTTGAGCCGGTACGCAATGATGCCAGCTTACTCAATACCGCCTTACTCAATCAATTATTCAAAGCCGTCGATACACTGACCAGCTTGCTACAGACCACCGAATCGGGTGGCGCACCTGTCGATTTTCATCTTGATGTATTGCCATCGGTCGTACCAGCAACCTTGCCGCACTGGCATCTATCACTACGCTTTAGTCATGATGCGATGCAAGCAGGGCTTGATCCGGCCAATGTGGTTGATTTTTTGGCGCAGCAGGGCGAGATACGCTACCAGCAGCTGCTGGTCGATGCCTTGCCGCCGTGGGCTGAGTTTGATCCAGAGCAGTGCTATATCGGCCTTGAGCTGGGCTTGAGTGCGGCCTTATCTGAGGAGGAGCTACAGCAAAGCTTGGCGCTGAATGCGCCTTATTTGCAGTTTACGATTTTATCCAATCAAGCCCGCCGCGCTGATTTTGAGCGTTGGGCGCAGCAATTATCCGCCGCGCCGACCGAACTAATGGCCTTATGGGCGCAATTGGGGGCTTTACCCAAAGACACGTCGCCCACCGTTCCGACCACGCCCCCCGAGCCCATCAACGCCAGCTTTGCTGAATTACGCCGTGGATTGCGGGTGGATGCCGAGCGCTTGGATGCGCTGATCCATTTGGTGGGTGAGTTAATTCAAGCCGGTGCAACGGCCACGCTACAAGCCGAAATGATCGAACACGATGGTCTACGACAAGCGCAGCGCCATGTTGATCGCCTGTTAGGCCAATTGCGCGAACGTGCTTTGCAATTGCGTATGGTGCCAATGAGCGATGCATTCGAGCGCTTTCCGCGCTTGGTGCGTGAAACCGCGGAAAGCCTTGGCAAAACGGTCAATTTTGAACGCATTGGCGGAGAAACCGAGCTTGATAAACAAATGATCGATCAATTATTCGATCCACTGCTGCATTTAATTCGTAATGCACTCGACCATGGATTGGAAACGCCCGAACAAAGGGTATCCAGCGGCAAGCCCGAAATGGGCGTGCTGACCCTGTCGGCGCGGCATGATGCAGGCCAAATTGAGATCGCAATTCGCGATGATGGCCAAGGCTTGGATTACGCCAAAATTCAAGAACGAGCGCAGCAGTTAGGTTGGCTGGCGCGAGGTGAAACCGCTGATCCCGCCCGCCTTAAAAAATTCATTCTACAGTCAGGCTTTTCGACCAACGACAGCATCAATGAGCTCTCTGGCCGTGGCGTGGGTTTAGATGTTGTTAAGCGCAGCATCGAGGCGCTACACGGACAATTGAGCATTCAGAGTATTGCAGGACAAGGCTGCACTTTTAAGCTGCGCTTGCCACTCACCTTGGCCATCGTGCAATCGTTTCGCGTACGAGTGGCCGACGTTGAATTCATTTTGCCACTCGATCAAATCAAAGCTTGTTTTGGCCTACGCGACCCCCATGCCGATCAACTCAGCCATGTTAAATGGCAAGGTGAAATGCTGCCCTTGCTGCAACTGGGGGCCATGTTTGGCATTGCGCCCAACCCAAGCAAACGCCGTGATGTGGCCGTGATTAGTTATGGCAAGCAACGCGCTGGGCTGGTGGTCGAAGCCTTGTGCGGCGAGCTGGCGGCGGTGGTCAAGCCGCTGGATGAGTTACTACAACGATTGCCCTGCCTATCGGGGACAACCATGTTGCCCAATGGCCGTATTGCCTTGCAATTGGATGCGGGCAAGTTAATTGAGTTGGCCTGCCAGCGTGAGCTATCTCCAAGCGAAAAATTAGCACCGATCACTTCGTGCATTGATGAGGTATCTAATGGAAAGCCTTGAAAAATATGTTTCAGCAGAATATACCCACAATTTCATCACCTGCTCACTGGGTGAAGAGTTGTTTGCTTTGCGCTTAGCCCAAGTGCGAGAGATTATTTTTTATCGCAACGTCAGCCCAGTACCGCTGATGCCGAGCTTTATGCGCGGGATTTACAATTTACGCGGTCATGTGATGCCAGTGATTGACCTTGCCGTGCGCCTGGGTCGCCCACCTTTAGTGCTAAATAAGCGCAGTAGCATTGTGATCTGCCAGTTAGAACACAAGGCCCAGCCCTTGGGCTTATTGGTGGATACGGTCTGCGATGTATTGGTGTTGCCACCCGAAAGCATTGAGCAAGCGCCCGCCTTTGGCGCCGAGGTGCGGCATGATTTCATCATTGGCATTGCCCCGTTCAATGACGATTTTATCGTGCTCTTGGATGCGGAACGACTACTCAAAATGAGTGAACTCAGCCAACTGATGCAGCAAGCGCAAGAACCGAATCTGCCTCTGCCAGCGATCCAACAGCCGATTGCCGCGCCGGAACACGCCGCAGATAACGAGTTGCCGCCTATTCATCCTGCGCAAGCCCAACACTGAGGTTCTGGAGAACACAATGAACACGAAATTAACTCTATCCAAACGGCTGATGATGGGTTTTTTCAGTATCTTGCTGCTACTGATTCTGTGTGTCGGCGTGGCCATTCAAGGTTATTCCGAACTGAACAAACAACTGAAATACGCCGCAGAGGTGAATACGCCCGCCATGCGCTACGCCCTCAAACTATCGAGTGGCATCCATGAAATGCGCGTGGAATATCGTAATCTGATTTTGTTTACTAAATCCATTCAATACGGGCAGAGAGTAGAACAAGCCTATACCAACTACAAAGCCACCC